>NZ_JACJFC010000026.1:0-53874 GCF_014164385.1 Pseudoalteromonas sp. SG43-3 | reverse complement strand
AAGAACGTTTTGAGTCGCTTTAGCGTCTCAAGGGATGCGAATAATACACCCTTTATTTTTCGAGTCAACACTTTGTTTTAAACTTTCTTTTTAGAAGATTTAAAACCGAAGTTTTATTTAACTCTGTGAGTAGTTCGTGCCTCGCTATGCGTTGGCGTTTCCCGTCTCATTGGGGTCGCATTATAGGGAGAACAGATTTTTACGCAAGCGTTTTATTGACAAAACTTTAAATAAAGCACTGTTCGCTGAGAATTTAAGCTAAACGCATTAAAAACACAACATAACCAGCATTTTATTAACATTTAACGCTTATTAAAGTGTTTGTTATGGCCTGCGCTATCAAAAAATACTGTCTACAGACCAGCTATTAAGTCATTTATCTAAAAGCTATAGTTAAAGCCCGCGTAAAAACGACGACCTGAGTAGCTAGTATTGAGTAATCGCGCATCGGTGTCATTTCCTAAACGCGTTACTGATTCAGATTTAGTTAAATTAATAACCGCTGCGGTAAGGCTAAGCCCGTCGTATAAATTTACAGATGCATTTACATCGAGTTGCTCGTAAGGGTCTTGGTATACATTTAATCCGCTATTTAAACCGAGTACTGTTTCGCCGCGCTTATTATAAGAAGCACGTACATTAAAATAACCTCCTTCATAATAAACAGAGGTGTTGTACTGATACTTTGCACTACCTATTAAGGCCGACTGACCAAATTCTTCACCATTAATTGTTACATCTGCTTTATTGGTTTTGTTATAGGTGTAATTTGCGTAAAAGCCAAAACCATTATCAAATGCATGCTGAATAAATACTTCCGCGCCTTTTGATACTGCATCGGTGCCATTACCTACAGTGCTGTAAGGGGCTATATTAATAGTCCCTGCATCCACTATATTATTTTTACCAGCAAAGTTTTGCTCTACGTCGATCACCAGTGGCACAACAAAGTTATCTACTTTTTTATGAAAAAGTGCCAACCCAACAGCAGAACCTTCGCCATAATAATACTCAATAGATAAATCAGCTTGAACTGATTCAAATGGTTTCAAGTTTTTATTTCCGCCACTACCGCTAAAACCAGGAAGCTCGTTAAATGCGGCTCTATCTTCTGCCCATTCACCTGATACATAGGTAATGCGCTGCTGCGCACCTAAATCACTATAGTCAGAACGAGATATTACTTTAGCTATTGCCCCACGAATAACTAAATCGTCGGTTGCATCCCACGCTATATTAAAGCTTGGCAAAACTTGAGTGTCTTTGTTTTGCTGAGTGACTAATTGATAGTCTTCTACAAAACGAGCGTCACCTGTTACTGGCTCACCTGTTTCATCATTTGTGTGATCTAATTGGTAGGTATATAAGTCAGTAGATGAAGTAAGTGTTTTTGTTTGCACAACACGCACACCCAAATTACCTCTGACTTCACTAAATTCAAAATCACCTTGTATATAAAAAGCCGATATTTTTTCTTCTATATCGTAAACAAAATTATCTTCAATGCGCGTATAAGGTACATAACTAGCAGTGACAATATCGCGGTATTTATTCCAGTCGATACTTGGCATTTGGTTTATATCAAAACCACCTGCAATATTATTCTCACTAGTAAATACATTTTGAGCTAATGGCATTCCACCATTCCATTGGTAGCTATCAAAACGGGTAATACCTTGTTCACTTGCTTCCCCTGCAGCAATATCAAAATTTGGATCTAAAAAGAAGGTGTTGCCGGTTTCACGGTGAAGAATTGAGTTGCGGTACTTAACACCGGTTCTAATTGTTTTTAAAAAGCCCCAATCTACATAAAAATCCACATCAGCTTGGTAGTAATCTTCTTCTAGCTCACTGCGTACAAAGCTTGAGTTTGAAGAGCCCGCATCACGACCGCCTCCAACTCCATTTTGTAAATTAACTAATGTATTAGGGTCGATATTAAGTGACACATTATTTTGATTGAGCGACCAGCCAGCCGTTTGAGCTGCGTTTTGAATAGTGGCTGCGTTTTCGCCCGCGTTAGAACTTTTATACGCCGCTTCCCAGCTTTCTTCTGGGCCGCCCTCTGATTGTGTATTACCAATTACAAAGCGCGCTTTAAAATTATCACCTTCATAGGTTAAATTAAAATCAAAGGTATGGGAGGTAGATTCCTCACGTACGTAACTGCCACGCATCCACGGAAATTGCATATCATTTTCGACACCACTTGCCATTGCATCGTATTGCATACCAGTAACAATAGTGCCCGACTCATCAAGATTTACATCCGTCAAAAAATCAGGATTTAAAGACCACTCTGGTATATCAATCACAGATTCTGTTCTGTCTTGCCCAAGTGTAAAACCAAAATAATTAAAGCCAAGCTCTAAACGATTTGTTGGTCGCCACTGGGAACTAAATTGAATCCCTTCGCGCTCACGTTTTTCGTTAAGAACAGAACCTCGAACAACTTGCGGAAACCAAACGCCATCGTAACTGTTGCCGTTTGCATCATTAATAGTATCCCAACCGTTATTGTTATCAACTGTATTACCATGTATATCTGTTGCTTGCCCAGTGCCAGTATAGCGCCATACATTAGCATCAGTACCGCCCGAAAGCGTTCTGTTTGTCCGTTCCTGATAGGTATAGCCAACTAATACACCAAAATTTTCGTTGTCATTTTTCCATGAATATAAACCCGTAAACTGCGGTTCGTACTCTTTTGTAACATCAGCGTAAGTACTCTCTACATTAAATACACCTGAGTTTGCATCCATACTCAGAGGTTTTCGGCTATGCATTAATACAGTACCACCAACCCCACCTTCATCTAAGCGTGCTTCTGGCGATTTATAAACCTCTACGCTTTCAATCATTGAAGACGGTAACAAAGCATAATCAAACGAACGCGAAGGCTCCCCCGGGGAAGACGCAATAAAATTACCATTAAGTTGTGTAAAGGTAAGTTCTGACGATAAACCACGAATACTAACCGATGAACCTTCCCCGCCGTCACGCTCAATTACCACACCGGGTACACGCTGAAGTGAGTCTGCAACGTTTTTATCAGGGAACTTTCCAATGTCTTCCGCGGTAATGGCATCAACTACAGATCCCGACATACGTTTTACATCTAAGTTTTCGGCCATACTTGAACGGATACCACGTACTTCTATTACTTCCATATCTTCTTTATTATTAGTTATATCTGCGTAAGCTTTATTGCTGAAGCCTATTGCCGATAAAATAGAAATACAGAGTGTTGATTTGAATAGTTTGGGTGAAGCGTGTAGTGAGTTATTATTGTAGTTAAGTGCTGTCATGAAGAGTTCTATTCCATTGAAAACTGCTTATATTGATTCAAGCAAGTTAATTAATCATTTTGCTGCAATAAATTGACGAAAATATAAAATTTTTTGCCAATTTTATACAACCAAACTTAATCTTTTATTAACGGGAGCTTAAAATTAAATTAATCGCTTTGATAAATGATTACCTGTTTATAATTAACTTAAATTCAGAATAGTAAATCAATTTTAAGCACTAACCGACTGAACTATCTAGTTATTTAAATAAATACAGTTACATGAAGATATGCTGTGAGGATCTATTTTTTTAAAGTTAAGTGGCTCTTCTAAAAAACATAGACTAAGGTTAATTAAAAGTTTTACTGTAAAAATATCAGATATCCAACCTCTAAATGGTTAGCTTTAATTATTACCAACATTCGGCTATATACTAAAAAAATCACTAAAGATAGCTCTTTTTTGTATCGCTATTTATTCAATGCTTTGTTTCCAATACTCAACTATTTGAATAAATATCCCTAAAAACTTTAATAGGAGCCTATTTATGAAAAGTAATATTAAACTGATCATCACTGCGTGTTTTTTCATTTGGTTTATTGGTGATAGTAACGCCAACAATGCAAAGTCTAACTTTGATCTAGACGGCAATGGTTTATATGATGACTTTGAACGCAATTTACTGCTTGATTTTCTCGGAAACCAGTACCCTGAAATCAAAGCTGATTACGACACTAATAATGATGGCAAAGTCACGGTGCTAGAGCAAACCACTGGTCGACTCCCACTATCGCTGCGTATTCCGAAACGCGCAATTGATAGCACAATCAAAGTTACGTGGGCTTTAAACCTTTTTCCTGAGTGGCTTATGTCTGCTTATTTTCAAGAAGACATTGAAATAGGTAATGTAATAAATCATTCTTCGCGCGGGACAATTACAGCGAATGCAACACAAGCAAAGCTCTCCCTTCAACCATCCAAAACAAGAAAAAATAATGGTGTTGAATTTGCGGAGAACTCTGGGCAATATTTAATAATGCCAGGTCAGCGCGATGCTAGGTGGAATTACAGATGGATGCTTTTTACGTTTAGGATCGATGCTAATACAGGTGATAATGCTGAAACGATTTTATTAGATATTAACCATGGAGAAGGTTCAAATAAGTCATCTCCTAAAATCTGGTATAACAAAACAAACGGTCTAAGTATTCAGTATGTCGGTCTTAATAATAATGGTCTTGATAAACGGATTATGACAACTAAAAATGACGTGATTGCAGATGGTAAAACATGGAATGTTATTGTTGCTGGGATCCGCTATGGTCAAATGTTTGCCTCAGTAAATGGAACACCAATCTCTAGCGAAGCAATCCAACCTGATCGCTTTTCAGGCGAATGGATTAGCAATACTTCCTCATACATTGGCGATAAGGATATTGGTAATATGGCTTGGGCATATGATTCACTAGTCTTTGGTTTGACAGAACCATCAGAAGCAATGGTTCAAAAAATGACTGGCTGGGCGGCTTATCGTCTAAGTACGAATCAATCGTTATTTAGTAACGGAATATCTTCAATTGATCTGCCAAACGAACACCCATATAAAAATATTAGACCTACAATGGATGCTGAAGACTTCCCTTATCGCTATATTCATAATGAAAAAGAATGGACAGCTTGGGGGAGCTCTATTGATAGAGCTGAAGTGCGCATTAATGGTGGTGGAGAACGTGTACCTACAGACGACTTTGAAAGAGTATTTTATGATGACTTTCGTAATAACCGAGTAAAAGCGAGTTTTAGTGGTGAATCTGACCTTTGGTCTGCCCCTGGGTTTAATCCGGCAGTTGGCGCGAGCGCTCAGCTGATGCCTCCTAGTGAAACATTTAATGTTTATCCCCACAATAAAGATGAAAAAAAGCAATCTCTTTTACTACGAAAACAAAACGAAAGATGGAAAGCGAGTGCTTTTTATAGCGTGAATGATCTTGGGCATGGCTATACTTGGACTGGGCCAAAAATTTTTCGAATTCGTAGTATGCTTCCTAAAATAGACAAAAATGATTTGCCTGGGGGGTTATTTCCAGCATTTTGGTCTTATAATCCTGATTTTTTGTTTTGGCGAACAGCAAACCGCATCGAAGTAGATTGGTTTGAATTCGATGGAAAAAATGGAGCTTGGTTAAACGGACTTTCTTCTCATTACCACTATGCTCACGTACCAAACATATTTGCAAAAGATGACTCTAGTTATAAAAGTTACAAAGCATATTGGGGAGAACTGACGGAGCAAAAAAGTAAAATTGAAGGTGGTCTTGAATTTTGGGATGGACAATACCATACCTGGGAATTTGTTATTGATAATGACATGACTTATATAAATGTGACTATTAAAGATGAAGCTGGGAATGATAAGTGGGTTGAAGTTGGTCGTGTGCCAACGGCACCAACTTATCTTGAAAGGCTTGATTTGCAACTTGACTATGCGCTTAGGTCTTACGATGGCAATCCGACGAGCGATCAAGAAAGCTTCACCATAGACTCTATTGAAGTACTACAAAAAACATCAGACATAATAAAAATCCCAAAACCCTTTTTCAGTAAACCAATTATTACAGGGGAAAAAGCTGTTGGTGAAACAATAACTTGCCAAGCTAATTTACAAGATATTACAGATATTCGTTATTATTGGTTTGCTGATGGTTATCCGTTAACATACACAGCAACTAATACTTACGATATTACCAGTGAAGAGTCTGGGAAAGAAATTCGCTGTATGGTAAAAGCGGTTGGCGCACTTAACATGCCAGAAGCTTGGACAGAGAAAGTAGTTATAGCAGAACAATATAAATGACGTATGGGTTACAACGGAGCTTGTATATTTACTAACACAAAATAAATAGCCCCTTCAGTAAAATTTAACCATTAAAGAACTACCATTCTTTACTGGTTAAATTTTTCAAACTGGGGATAATTTAATCTTTGTAAAAAGTAAAAACCACCCCAAAAAAGCTTGTACCGCAGCTATTAGGTATTTAAATAGTTATAATTTTCTGATCATTTGTTTAATGCACATATCCACGCTTGGCATCTTTAGTATTGTGCAAAAAAAAGTACTTTACTGAAAATTAACTTATATGAGGTCAACAACCTACGAACTTTATACTACTTCTCTAATTTATTAATAACATCAGAGAGTTCTAAGAGTGTAGGCTTTCCACCATAATAATTGGTATCTATGTGATAGCTATTACCCACCCAAAAAGGCGCTTTAGTTGAGTTATGTCCATGTATTGAAAAGTCGACTCCATGACTTTTAACTACCTGATCTTGTTTAACTACTTCGCGATCCCACAATAAAGATTGCACAATTAGCGATTTATCATCAGGGTAATTTTCCCAATCCCACGATTGTGCAAATGTATGAGACAACCCAATTTTACAACCACGATACTCAAGTACTATTGAAAGCGGTTTAGTTAGTAACTCATCGCACATAACACTGAGCTTTTCACTTGATACCGACTTGTGCCAATTGCCACCATTGTCAGTCCATAATTTAAAAGCCGCTTTATCATTACTTAATAATGATTCCAACATTAAATGCTCATGATTACCTAATATCATACATGCCCTAATGGCTTGTAAGTATGTAAATAAGTCATATGTTTTATCCCCGCGATCAACAAAATCGCCTAGGCAAAACAAAGTATCTCTTTCAGGATTAAAATTTACGTTATTAAGTGCGTTTTTTAAGGCCGGTAAATCACCATCAAGATCGCCAATTACAAATACTCGGCACTCATCATTAATAAATATGGCTTGTTTTGAAGATACAGCCTGAATAGCGTTAATACCTATATCCAAAATAGACTCCTATAGAATGCAATCTAAAACTTAGATTTATACTTGAGTTTATAAAGCCTAAAGGTAACACAATATAGTTGATAATTAATGAAGGTAATAAGATTTGATTGAAACTAAAAATGCATGACTGCGGGCTTTAGCTACAAGCTAAATAAGCAATTTAGGTAGTGCTTTTAACCTATAGTAAAAGCGGCTTAGCAAAATACCTGAACAAGTTATAAGTTAGTCAACAGCACAAACTTATCAGCCAGCTCATCTAAACTTTCACGCTTATTAGGATCGGGCTTTATGCAGTCAATTGGACATACACTTACGCATGTAGGTTTATCGTAATGCCCCACACACTCAGTACATTTATTTGCATCTATTTGGTATATTTTAGCGCCCATATAAATAGCCTCATTAGGGCATTCTGGGTCACACATATCGCAGTTAATGCACTTACTATTTATGAGTAAAGCCACTAATAAGCCCCTTCAATTAAAATCATTATTAAACATATACATAGATTTAAATGAAATGTTTTTTGACTGCTTTTCATACAATCCAAGTTCAATAAAAAACCTTTGTTTTTCATTAAATCGTAGCACACATTCGTAACTCACCATTTTATTTTTAGGTGTAAATTTCAGCCATAAATTATGCCTATTTTTCTCTGTTGCTTTGTTGATCCTAATCAATAAAAATAGCTGCACTTTTACTAAGCTTGATACTATTATTTTAACTTTTCTATGTCATTTTTTAAGCTAATATAAAACTAGCTGATCTGCCGAAAAGCGCTTAAGCCCTCTAGTCATACGCTAATCTCGCCAAAAGAACATTCAAATAAGTGATAACAAGGGAATATAGTACCTCCAAAAATTTAGTCTTTCTCAAAGCGTTATTTGCTCAAATACTCTATGCCTAAAATTAAACCCTATCTAAAGCGTTAAGATGCTCTAAATGATAATTTATTCTTCGTATCATTACTTTAATTTACTTAATCGCCCAACCGTACCTGTAATCAATTGGTCATATTATTCACTTAGTATTTATTTAAAATAAAATTCTAGACTGAGTAATGAAGACTTTTAAAAGCCCCCTGCCATCGAATTTAAATATTTCTTCTGAACAAAGCGATGTAAAAAACGTTATCAGCCATATTCGTAAGTTTGTTAGTCGTCGAACAAATAATACCGATGACGTAGACGACCTAGTCCAAGAAGCTTTGCTGAGAACTTTAAATAGAAATGACACATTAGAAATTGAAAACTTTCAGGCGTACATAAATCAAGTCGCAAAGTCTGTTATGTATAGTGATTGGCAAAAAAATAAAAGCCAACCAAATAAAGCAGAAGATATTGAGCTTTTTACAGATGATAATAGCGATCCAGAGGCGCAGTCTATTACAGAGCAAAAGCTCGAGCTTGTTAAAAGTGCGTTGGAAGAGTTGCCACCTTTAAGAAGAAAAGTATTTAAGCTTCGACGTATTAACGGATTAAGTCGCGAAGAAATTAGTCTGCAGTTAAATATGAGCCAAGAATCTGTAAAAAAACATATTACGCGCGCAATGATACAAATAACGCTTCACATAGAAAAAAATCAATAAAAATGTCCCCTTTATTACACTTTTACGCTCTTTATATTTAATCAACGCAGGTTAGGTTTTTTAATGAACGAACAACGCTTAGAACAGGCAGCAGATTGGGTAGATCGGATTAATGATTTAAATGATCATGACCGTAAAGAACTATCGCTTTGGTTAAAATGCACAGAAAATAAGGCTGCATTTGAGAAAATAGCCAATGTATTTGGCGATCCTGCTGTTAAACAGGCTCTACACATTTACACTAAACAATATAGTTTACCGACTCCAATAATTACGCCTAATGCTAAACGTTCTAGGGCTTTCCCTATGCTCGCCTTAGCAGCTAGTTTTAGCGCTATTGCTTTTGCAGTGTACTGGCTTTCTATATCTCAACAAGCGTTTACACCAACACCTATTGCAAAAACAGCAGTTGAAACTAACCTACCTCAGCTTTTAGAAGCACGTTTAGGCAAACGTGTATCTAAGTTATTAGATGACGGTTCATATTTACACTTAAATGCAGATAGTGAGTTGACTGCGCACTTACTACCACACTCTAGGCAAATCGAATTAAAAAAAGGACAGGTTTTTTTTGATGTAGCCAAAGATAAAACACGGCCATTTATAATAAATTCCGGACAAGCAAGCATTAAAGTACTAGGTACTTCTTTTGATGTAGAGCGCAATAAGGATGAAGTAGTGGTAACAGTGTACGAAGGCAGGGTAGAAGTCTCGGCCTTAGATAAAGTGATATTAACTCCCTCTCAACAAGCTGTTATAAAAAATGGACATATAGCTGTAGATTATAGCCAGCAGTTGACACAACTCCCTGCTTGGCGAATGGGTTGGATTGATGCAAAAAAAGAACCTCTAACCACTGTTATTAAGCAATTGCAGCGTTATAGCCCTATGGTAATTAAAGTAGATAACGCACTAAATAATACTTTAATTAGCGGACGATTTAATCTCGAAACGCCGCAACAAAGCCTTATGCTAATAGCATCTACTTACAACTGGAATGTAGAAAAAAAGAGCAACGAACTTCATTTAACGCGACCTTAAATGAAGTATGTTGATTAAACTCTTATGCTAAAACATGTATGTACATTAGATAAACGTATTTTAGTGTACTTTTTTATTGCTGTTAGTTGCTTAACAGCAATGCCAAGTGCCGCAAAAAACATACATACGTTTGTTTATATACCTGCCGGTTCTCTCAGTGACAGCTTAAGAGAAGTAGCAAATGCATATGCAGTCTCTTTTAGTAGTAACCCTTCCCTTATCGACGACAAAACTACATCCACCTTAATTGGCGATCATACACTTGCTCAAGCACTAGATTTTTTATTAATAGGCAGCGAGTTAACATATAAAATTCAAGACAAGGGTTTTGTTATTTTTCAACAAAAAATAACGACCAATAAAGAAACACTTGAAGAAATAACAGTAAAGGGTATCCGCTATTCGTTGGCTCGCTCACGAAACTTAAAACACAATAATAAAACGATTAGCGAAGCCATTTCTGCACAAGATATTACCGACATTCCCAATACTAACTTGGCTGAAGCCTTACAGTATATTCCGGGTGTAGCCATTACTCGCGAAGCAGGCGAAGGTCGCCAAGTATCAATACGTGGCAGTTATCCTGATTTTAGTTTGGTAACACTCAACGGTATGCCTGTATTGGCAAATAATGATTCACCAATGGATAGTCGAGTGCAAAAACAGCGCGATCGTTCTTTCGACTTCAATATTTTACCTGCCGAACTATTTAAACAAATTCATGTAATTAAAGCCTATTCTGCCGACAAAATTGCAGGTGGAATATCTGGCACTATGGCACTGCAAACTATAAACCCCTTAGATAATGAAGGATTTAAATTTATTATTACACCAGAAGTCGGCTACAACGACTATGTGGGTACAGGCGCAAAACGCTATTCAAGCTTAATTTCTAACACGTGGAATAATTGGGGGGTACTTGCAAGCGTTGCGTACACAAACAGAGAATCGTTAGAGCAAGGCGCTAATACATTTCGCTGGCGAAATATTGCCATAGAAGGCGCTGATCTCTCGGCGTTAACTCAATCACAAGCTCAGCATTTAACTCAAGGCGATTATATAATCCCTCGCGGTAATCGCTACTCGGTATGGCAAGCAACCCAGCAGCGATTTGGGGCAAACCTATCTGTAGAGTATAAAAACGAAACCACGCATTTTGATTTTGATATGCTCTCAGGTTTTTTAAAAGGAGAGCGGCATGAATATCATTTATACCCAAGGGGGGATCAGTCTACGCCTATAATTAAAGGGCTAACAACAGTGACAGACATTCAAGCTAATGAAAATAATGAGCTTGTGTATGCACGTTATGAAAATGCACGAGTGGCAACCGAAAGCCGAACTCAAAAAATAAATACGGCATATCAGCAAGGCGTGCTGTCATTTTCCCAGCAACTAGATAAAAATTGGAAAATAAACGCCATATTAGGAAACGAGCGCTCAAAGTATGACATTCCTTACAGCAATAAAATTTATACCCAAGGTATAAGTGACGTTACGATTGATTACCGTAAAACGCCATTTTATGCCGATATTAAGTACAGTGAAAATTTAAAAAATCCGACAATGTGGCAAATGCATCATGGTGATATAGAGCAATATAATTCAAATAGTGAGTACACGTTTGCAAAGTTAGATTTTCAATATGACGTTAATAGTTTAATAACTCTTCAATTTGGGGCTGATTGGACGCTGTTTGAAAATGAAATGAATAACGCACAGCAAAACGATATTTTTTTTAATGAAATAGCCGATACACCACAACAGTTAACTGACCTTCCTGTATCGTATGTTTCATCGCAAATTGCACATAAAAAACAGCAGTGGTTAAAAATAAACACTAATGAGGCACTTAAGCTTTATGGCATTGACCCATTTAATGTACAAACCAATAATTTTTTAATCACGACCAAAGCAGAACATATAAAGGAATATAGCAGAGGCGCTTATACTCTATTAAGTACAGAGCAAGAAAAATGGGAGGCTCATATTGGTGTGCGTTACCAATCAGAATCTATAACATCTTACACTCAAGCGCCCTACTCCCCTATTTTGTATAACTTATGGTTGCCAACGTTTAATGGCTCATATTTTATCAACGATAATTGGCGATTTCGTGCAGGACTTTCTAAAAACTATTCAAAACCATTACTAAATTCACTCAATTTTGATGGCTCAAACGATACCCCCAATAGTACAAAATACATATTTAACTCAAATCTAAAACCTTACTTATCTTATAATAGCGATATTTCCTTAGAGGCTGATTTTAGTAGTCGCAGTTCGTTTAACATATCACTTTTTTATAAAGATCTAGAGGATTACATAGTCACAACACAAGCGCCTTTATTTGAAGATTCGCCGCCTACAACCTCCGATAGTCAATTACTTTGGCTAAGTAATGCAGAAACGGCCTATCAGTGGGGAGCCGAGGTAAGTTTAAACTACTTAATACATAATTCTGATTGGGGCATTAATATACAAGCGGCTTATAATAAAGGTAAAGTCACCTATTATGACTCAAATAGTGGCACTGCTTTATTTAAAAAAAACCTGCCTTTTTTATCTAAAATTACCGCATCTAGTATGATTTTTTACGACCACCCTAAATTCAATTTTAAACTCGGCGCTATTTTTAGAGATAAATATTTAGTGCGTGCTGGGAGCCTTTTACTCGATGAAAACGAAACCGGATTTATGCCGACCACCTATTGGGATGCAAGTGTAAATTATTATTTTTCTAATTATTGGAAACTTAAATTTAGCGCATTTAATCTCAGTAATGAACAAGAGCGACAATACAGTAATTCAACCCTCAGAGCTTACAACTCAACCACAAGTGGACGTACCTTTTACTTAGGGTTGAGTTATCAGTATTAAATGATTTTTCCTGTTTTTAAATCAACGCGGAAATTCTCCCCCTGGGTATGTTGACTAAATTTTGCCATTACTTTTATTAACAGGGCTAAGTATTGCTGTATTTGCGTATCTGTTTTACATGTCGATTGTGCTAAAAAAGTATTTAGTTGTTGATAAGTAACACGCTTTTGAGGTGTTATATCTGCTGTTACATCACCATTTCTTAATAAATAAAAATCTTGAAGCCATTCTTTTGTCGATACAGCTTCAAGCTGAGAGAGCAAATTAGGCGGTGCTTCATTTAAACATTGCATATTTGTAAACCAATCGGCTAAATGATGATTGTCATTTAACCATGCCACTAAATTTTTAGGCCAATCGCGTTTTAAAAAACGCTGTTTAATCAGCCCAAATAAATGTTGCTTGGTAAAATCACCATAACTCTTTGAGTTCAAAATAGTGCGGTCAAAATTACTAAGATTATGCAAGTTACGATACTGCCATTCCTTTTCATATAAACTAAATAAGTTATTAAAACCCGGCACATCGTCTAATGTATGAGTACTAATAAGCGCGGTTTGCTTAGCTAAATTTAGCTCTACAACTTTATAGGCCGCTTTGTAAGCAGCTAAACTTGGCACTTGCACATTAACTAACTGGGAGTGCTGATTACTGGTTATCAGCGCCGTATCATTTAAATGCATATGCCCTGCAAAATGGAGCGTTAACCCTGTATCTGCCAGTATTTTTGCTGTACGTGGTGTTGGCACTCTTGGTAGAGAAAAATGACCACGGCTAAACACTTTATGTAATTCGTCATTTGCATTGTCGTAAAACTCCCCCATTGGAAAGTGACTAAATGCAACCAGTGTTTTATTTCGTGCTTTGGCTCTTTTTACAACGGTTTTTATCCACTTTAACAATAAAGGCTTTGCATCAATTAAAGCATTATAGCCGGCATCAGACGACCCTTTAAAAGTGAGCGGTGAGTTTTGCCATTGCGGTACATACACATTGGCATCTATTGCCATTAACCAAACACCTTTTATGGGCTCAACTAAGTAGCTCGCATCTGGCATCGTTATACAATGATTAACATCATTAGGGTCACACCATATAAACTCTCGGTTTTTATAAGGTGTTTCATATAGCACGTCACTTTTATGTTTGCTAAATCCAAAGTCATTGAGTGTGCTTAGTATTTCAGCGTATCCCCAGTTTTTTAAACCATCATCACATACTTCCAGCTTAGCCATACACTTTTCATGTTGATAACTATAAACGCCAAACTCTTTACCTTGAGCCGTTAAGAAGTCAGCTTTACCTGCCGGAGTTGTAAATGGCTTTACGGGATCGTGATTACCCGGTATCGCAAAAAAACGCATTCCATATTTCTTTTCATAATGACCTAAAATACGCGCCAGTGCCCGCACATTAATAGGTTGACCATCATCAGTAAAATCGCCAGGTAAGGCGACTAGTTTTATTTTTTTTTCGGCTAATTCATCTAATACATGTAAAAAAACAAAATAATTTTCATTAAAAAGACGTGTTGAATGAAGCTGGGCAAGCATACTACGCACTAGTAATGGTTGCTTTGAGGTAACGTCCTTTGGTAGTTCTATATTATCTACGTCATGTAAATTAGCAAAAATATCATGTAGATGAATATCAGCTAAAAATGCCACTTTAACCGTCTCCATCTGCGACGCACTTTTAACCTCAAAGTACTCAATAGCACTTACTTTGCATGTAATACATAACCCAATCCATAGTGCTAACCATAGTACTTTGACTCTAATCATGATGGCTTTATCCCGTTTTTATTTCACTCATTATTTAGAGCGAGGTAATGGATAAAAGGGGACATAAAATTTTATAAACATGCTTTTCTATTATGAAACTTTTATTAAATGCATATTTTTGTGTCCCCTAATTTATAAATGCTCGCTCTTAGATAGCAAACTCAACAATTGAGACGTGCTATGCCATTTTTTATTTTTATTATTTTTGCAGGTTATGTAAGCAGTGTTAGCGCTAAGCCATTAAACACCCTGCAAATGATTGGCTCACATAACAGCTATAAAAAAACATTAAACGTAAGCGTTAAACATAAATTAAATGATTTAAGCCCCAAGCTAATGGACCGTATTGATTACGGTCATTCATCTATTATTAAACAGTTAAATAGCGGTGTTCGCCATTTAGAAATTGACGTTTTAAAAGACCCTAATGGGGGTTTATACATAAAACCTTGGGCTAATACTTTTGCAACAACGCCTTTGTTTAATGAGTTAGAAAAAAAGCAATTAGCTACTCCTGGATTTAAAGTAATGCACATTCCCGACATTGATGTGCAAAGCCATTGTGTGTTGTTTAGTGGCTGTTTGAATACATTGAAAGCATGGTCAGAGGCAAATCCGCAGCACTTTCCAATTGTTGTAATGCTCAATGTAAAAGAAACACGCTCTGATTTAATTTTAGGAACCCAGCCACTTAAATTTACACCGAAAGATTATTATTTACTCGATGAAGTAATTCAAAAATCGTTACCTAGCTTATTATTCACGCCAGATGATTTACGCAAAACGCCATTATCTTTAAACCAAACAGTCATTAAGTTTGGGTGGCCAAGTACACGTGCCTTAGCAGGTAAGTTCATATTCTTATTTGATGGCAATACACAACAATCCGCACTTTATAAACAAAATAGGCCTTCGTTAAAAGGGGCTAGCATGTTTGCCCATTATGATGAAAACCACCCCGAAGCTGCTTTTATGATTGTGAACAACCCTATACGCGACTTTTATAAAATTCAGCAACTTGTATTAAAAGGCTTCATGGTGCGTACCCGCGCAGATGCAAATTTAAGTGCCACTAATTCGCAACGAACAATGCAGTTTAATGCTGCAAAAAATAGCGGCGCACAAGTAATTTCAACCGATTTTATACCCGGCTCGCCACAGCAGGCGCGCTTTAACTATGTGGTGCAATTTGACGAAGGTCATTTAGTGCGCACAAACCCTTTTATTAATAATCAACTTTAAATTAAAAACCAAGGAAGCATCATGTTGAACAAACCATCTCGTACGCTTTTAGCAACGGCTATAATGAGTTCATTAGGCGCGTCTAATTATGTGTATGCAGAACAATCTGCGCAAACAGAAGTGGAAGAAATTGTTGTACAGGGTTATCGCAACAGTTTGTTAAAAGCAAAAGATTTAAAACGAAATGCTGTGGGCGCACAAGATTCTATTGTGGCTGAAGATATTGCAGATTTTCCCGATCTAAATCTAGCAGACTCACTACAACGTGTACCTGGCATTGCCATAACTCGAGAGGGCGGCGAAGGCCGACAAATTTCGTTACGAGGCTTGGGTCCAAACTTTACACAAGTACAACTCAACGGTATGGAAGCTTTAGGTACATCGTCTTCAGCAATGGATAGCCGAGGTTCCGTAAGTCGCTCTCGCGCTTTTGATTTTAATATATTTGCTTCTGAGTTATTTCAACGCGTTGATGTGAAAAAATCATTTTCAGCCGAAATGGATGAAGGCGGCATAGGCGGCACTGTTGGGCTTCATACAGCTAAACCATTTGATTTTGATGGTTTTAATACTGCTCTATCAGGTCAACTTGGCGACAACTCACAAACCGATGATGTTAGCCCACGAGTTGCAGCGCTTATCTCAAATACATGGGATGATAAACTTGGTGCATTATTTTCAATTGCATACAGCAAACGTGATGTAAATGAGCAAGGTTACAATACTTATCGCTGGCGCAAAAAAAATGCATCAGGCTCAGATATATCTGAACTATCAGATGAATTACAAGATAATATTAACAACGAAGAAGTGAGCTTTTCACGTGGTAGCCGCTATTCATTATTTGAAAACGAACAGGAACGTTTAGGGACGACCCTTGCTCTGCAATATCGCCCAAATAATAACCTTGAATTTAGTTTTGATGCTTTATATGGTGAACTGAATAATGATCGCAGTGAATACCACTTACAAAACCGAGGCTCAAGCTCAACAGCTCTTGGCTGTACAGGCCCTGCTTATAACAACGAGCAGGTATGCTCAAAGCTCACAGCACTTGAAATAAATGAAAATAACGACGCTATTTACTCAGTATACGAAGATGCCGCAATACACTCAGAAAGCCGCAGCCAATATGCAGACACTAAAATAAGTCAATTTGTATTAAAAAGTGACTGGCAAATTACAAACGATTTAAATATGACCGCTCTCGTGGGGCGCTCAGAAACCAAATTTAATACAGGCAGTGTTAAAGTTTACCTAGAAACATTTGGCGATGAAACTATTGATTATCGCAAGGATGCTTATTATGGGGAAAATACATACGGGTTTGATCCTACTGACAGTAGTTTGTTCCGCTATCACGAAATTGATATATCTGAAGAAGAAATCACCAATACATTTGATTCTATAAAATTAGATTTTAATTACACGCTTAACAATACTTCAAATATAAAGTTCGGTGTATCTAATAAAAAGTTTGAAAGTGAAAACGGTGAAACTAAATCTGATAACGTTAACCGCAGCGATTGGGAAAATGGCGTACTGGATGACACGGTAGATTCAAGCCTTACATTTACCAATAACGCGCACAATAAACAACAATGGGTAAGTGTTGATGTACTAGGCACTCTAGCGAGTATGAATATCGACCCTAATTTAAATAACCCTGATTTTACCGATAACGTACAAGAAAAAACCTTTGGCGCTTATTTGCAGTACGAAGCTGAATGGGAGCTAGGCTCAGGTTACTTAATGGGTAATGCGGGCGTGCGTCATTACGATACGACTACCAATGCTATAGGGTTAATAAATGGAGAAGTAGTTGACGTTGAAAATACCTATTCAGGGTTACTACCCGCTATAAATTTAGTGTGGGATAGTAATAGCAGTTTAGTGCTACGTGCAAGCTATGGCGAAAATCTCACCCGCCCTTCGCTCGGTGCATTAGTGCCAACAGGTGTAGTACAAAATGATGCCACATCAACCAATGGCCTTAGTATCAGCTCAGGAAACCCAAACCTTAAACCCTACGAATCAGTTAACTTCGACTTTTCAGTCGAGTACTATTTTGAAAACATTGGGTATGCGGCCGTAAGTTACTTTCATAAATCTATCGATAACTTCATTATCACCGAAACATATGATATCCCATACAGCCAGACTGGCTACCCAGTTAGTTTATTAGGCGACGTAGACGAAAGCGGTAATCCGCAAACAGCAAATACTGTTTTTACTGTTATTCAGCCTCAAAACTTAGATGAAAGTGATATTAGTGGCTGGGAACTGGCCTTTCAACGAGATCTCGACTTTTTACCTGCCCCGTTTAATAACTTAGGTGTTATTGCTAATTATACATTTGCTGATGGTGAAGCACTGTACCGTAATGTAGGTAATTCAGGTATTGATCAGTATAAATCATTCCCAGGACTTTCAGAACACTCTGGTAACTTTACAGTATATTACGATTCTGACTCATGGGGCGCACGTGTTGCAGCCGCTTATAGAAGTGACTATATTGCAGCGGTACAAGCGGGTAACGGCGATGAAGACGAAAACGGTTTTCATGCCAGTACATACATAGATGCATCAGCATTTTATCAGGTTAATGAAAAGCTAAAGCTCACTATAGAAGCCAGTAATTTGACTAATGAACGAGAAGAGCAATATTCAGACTCCAATGATCGTTTATACAACACAACGATTAATGGCCGTACTGTTTATTTAGGTGCAAGTTATCGTTTCTAAATTATAAAAATGAGGCTCTACTTTTGTGTAGAGCCTCTCATTATTCTTTAGGGATTCATCAAAAAAGACGAATTATAAAAATGATCACTTAATTAAGCGAATTTATATAGAGCACTCGATGTAAATCACTATTTGTAAATCTACTTTCAACGGCTCTAACAAGAACGATTTAAAACTACTTTTAATTTATTTAGATGAACAGATTGAGTTACGTTATTTACCAGTCCCCCTTATTTAAGAGTTATTAAATTAAAATCACATAAAATTTGATTGCCTAATTTCAGTTCTCCCCCCTTTAATCTCTAATGAAATTTTAAAGCGTCGCTGTTAATATTGCCTACATCCTAAACAATAAAGTAGTTCTGATGGCAGCTAGTTATTCTCTCGATGATTTACGTTACTTTTGCACCATAGTAAAACTAGGTAGCTTTAAAAAAGCATCAGCAAATCTTGATATGTCACTATCAACCTTAAGCCGCAGAATACGTCTATTAGAGCAAGCTCTTCAATTAACGCTACTCAATCGAGATGCTCATAGAGTAACGCTTACGCATACTGGTGAGTTATATTACGACCGCTATCGCAAGTTATTTAACGAAGTAGAGTGTATAGAACAAGCACTTTGTGATGAAAAAGACCAACCTAAAGGGAAAATTAGGATCTGTGCCCCCATTTACATGGGTAAACATTTTTTAAGTCCTATTTTTTGTGATTTTTTACTGCAGTATCCCGATATTCAACTAGATTTACGCTTTTCAAATAACCTTATTGATATTGAAAAAGAAGGGATTGATATAGCATTTAGAGTAAGAAAACCTGCCATTGATAATTGGGTTATTAGAGAGCTTAAACTTATTCATAATGTGCTTTGTGCTCACCCAGACCATGATTATCAATCCATCACTCATCCTAAACAATTAGAGCAGCACCCAAAAATTGCGTGCGTTGGGTTGGTTCCGTGGCAATTAAACAATCAGCCAACGAGCGAAGAGTACAGTTTTAATCCAAACACGCATGTCCGGTTAGAAGTTGATGAAATTCAAATGATGAAACAAGCCGTTGAGTCTGGTGTAGGCATTAGCTACATTCCTGATTATATAGCATTGCCACTTATTAAAGCCGGAAAGCTTAAACGCATTCTTCCTGATTGGCAAAGCAAAGGGCAGCCATTTTCTATGCTTTATCGCGACAGAAAACAAATCCCTTATCGAGTGCGTTTACTCATAGAGCATACACTGCAACACTTTACTAATATGTAGCAGTGTATACTTTTTACAGCAAAGTGATTAAGCTCATTCGTCTTTTAAAAACTAAGCCTTAGTACAATTACACCTAAAAATGCCGTTGTTAATCCTATCACTTCTTGGCGTGTAAAAGACTCTTTTAGGATGATGCGTGAGTACAACAAAATAATTAAAATATTCATACCTGAAATCGCTGAAACTAGCCCTGTATTACCAATAGCAAAAGCCGATATTATTGCAACCATGCCAGCCACATTAGTTAAACCAATAAGTAACCCGCACGAAAATGTTTTACCAGCAGACCAATACGCTTGAGAAGCGCCTTGCTCTGCTAACATTTTTTTGCGCTTTACTAACCAACTAATAGCAAAGAGAAAACTACCAAACCCGAACATCGACGTTAAAGTGGCGAATGTATCTGCCTCAAGGAGTGTTGATTGCTTACCCATTAAATCATTAAATGCAAAGGACAGAGCAGCCAGTAATCCCCATTGCGCACCTTGTAGGTTACTCAATGAGATATCGCTGGAGTAGCGAATAATATAAAGGCCGCCAAAAATAATAAAAAAGCCGATTAATTGAATAACGGTTAAGGTTTCTTGCCATAATAAAAAGGCAAACAAAAGGACAAATAAAGGCGTTAGCCCCGATAGAATACTAATTAAAGACGCCTTTCCGACTGAAAATCCTTTATGCAAAAATCCATTAGCCGCAAAAGATCCAAAGCCTAAAGCAAGCCCAACCGTAATATCTGCCCAGCCGTACCATGTATGTTCAAATATTACAGTACCTAACGCGCTGATTATGAACCCTACAAAAAAAACACCGAATAATAATAGATTACGGTTAATCTTTTTTTGCGACGTCCATTGGTACATTATCCCTCGAGCACCAAAAAAAACAGTTGCGAGTAATGCAAAAATTATCCACATACTAAAATGATTCCTTTAAAAACAACAATAGAGTATCTGTGCTGAGCGCTTTAACAACACGTGTTAAATTTGTAAGGCTAGTATATTTACTTTTTAAATTTTATAAATAAGCATTACTGGCAATATAGGTTTCATAAATGACATTTACATGAATGCAGGTAGGCAATTTTCGTAAAGGGCGTCATAGGCATAACTGCTCAGCTCCACTCTATAAATTATATAAGGTAATAAAATAGCTTTGAGCAGTTACTGAAGAGGCTAACTAGGTTGTTTAAATGGATTACGTGTATCTTGGTGATCCTCAAGATTACGCATTAAAATAGCGTGATCTAAGTTAATGCCGTTATCTAGCGGGATTTTTACAATGTGACCGGAGCCTTTAGCATCGCTAATACTTTCGCCTTTTTTGTTTTCCATATCTTCAAGCGTAAAAGTAAAGTTACCTTGTGGTGTCATAAGCTCTAAAGAGTGACCAGTACAAAATTTATTTTTAACGTCTATTTCAACTAATCCATTTTCGCAGCGCCCAAGTACTTCACCCACAAATTGCTGCTTAGTTGATACAGAGTGACCGTATTCATAGTTTTGATAATCTTGGTGGGCATGGCGTTTTAAAAAGCCTTCGGTATAACCACGATGCGCCAAGTTTTCTAATGTTTTAAATAAGCTAGTATCAAATGGTTTACCAGAAGCCGCATCATCTATTGCTTTACGATAAACTTGTGCAGTGCGCGCCACATAATAAAATGACTTAGTACGCCCTTCTATTTTTAAACTATGTACACCCATTTTTGTTAACTGCTCTACGTATTGCACAGCGCGTAAATCTTTGGAATTCATAATATACGTGCCGTGTTCATCCTCAAACGCAGGCATATACTCACCAGGGCGACCTTGTTCCTCTAGAATAAATACATCGTTGCTTGGCGCGCCTTCACCCAGTGTAGGAATCATCTGTTTGGGGTCAATTTTATGTACCATTTCGCCAGTTTCGTTCTCAACACCAGGTTTTACATCGTAATCCCAGCGACATGCATTAGTACACGTGCCTTGATTTGGATCGCGCTTATTTATGTAACCAGAGAGCAAGCAACGCCCCGAATACGCCATACACAGTGCGCCATGTACAAATACTTCAAGTTCGGTGTCTGAGCAGAGTGTGCGTATTTCGGTTATTTCTTCGAGCGACAGCTCTCTTGATAAAATAACCCGTTCGATCCCCTGCTTTGCCCAAAATTGTACACTCGCGTAATTTACCGCATTTGCCTGTACTGATAAGTGAATGGGCATCGCAGGCCATTTTTCACGAACAAGCGTAATTAAACCAGGGTCCGACATAATCAGCGCATCGGGCTGCATCGCAATAACTGGCTCTATATCACGTAAATACGATTTTACTTTCGCGTTATGCGGCGCAATATTAGACACCACATAAAACTTTTTATTTTGCGCATGCGCCTCACTAATGCCTATTTGCAGGGTCTCTAGGTCAAACTCATTATTACGCACACGCAAACTATAACGAGGCTGCCCCGCATAAACCGCATCTGCGCCATAAGCAAACGCGTAGCGCATGTTTTTTAAACTGCCTGCGGGGCATAATAATTCAGGAATAAAAGGCATTGAAGAAATAACGGGTAACATGTGCGCTCCATACATCGAACTGGGTTTAAACCAGTTGCATGAGTTTTACCAATTTGATTGAAAAATTAAGCATTAATCCAGTGAAATTGGTGTTATTGAAAAATACATAAACACAAGCGCAGCAGTATAAATATGGCTAATAACTTAAATTTGATCGAGATCATAAAACAGCAATCAAACTGGTTTTTAATAAAATTAGGATTTTTCACTTAAAACGCGTATAATTCGCGCCCGTTAATATTCACACTTTTACTTAAAATTATTGGAGCATAAAGATGGCTTTAGAGCGTACTTTCTCAATCGTAAAACCTGATGCAGTTGCTAAAAACCACATTGGCGCTATCTACAACCGTTTCGAAACTGCTGGTCTTAAAATCGTTGCAGCTAAAATGGTTCACCTTTCACAAGAGAAAGCTGAAGGTTTCTACGCAGAACATAGCGAACGTCCTTTCTTTGGCGCTTTAGTATCTTTCATGACATCTGGTCCAGTAATGGTTACAGTTCTTGAAGGCGAAAACGCTGTTCTTAAAAACCGTGAAATCATGGGTGCTACTAACCCTGCTGAAGCACTAGCTGGCACTTTACGTGCAGACTACGCTGATAGCATCGACGAAAACGCTGTTCACGGTTCTGATGCTGTTGAATCTGCTGCTCGCGAAATCGCGTACTTCTTCGCTGACGAAGAGCTTTGTTCACGTACTCGTTAATTCGAATTCGTTAACAAAATGAAAAGGGCTTTCGGGCCCTTTTTTAGTCATTACGCAAAGTATTCATAAGTGCATTTTTTGATATTTTACTTAATGATTAAAGTGAGTGAATTGTGTACAATTCGTCCTCGTAAATTTTTATCTCCACCGTCACCGATTGAGGTTGTTTCATGACCGAGCAAAAAAAGATTAACTTATTAGATTTAAACCGAGATGCAATGCGCGAGCTATTTGCATCGTTCGGTGAAAAGCCGTTTCGTAGTGACCAGGTGATGAAATGGATTTATCATTTTGGCGTAGATAACTTCGACGAAATGACTAACGTAAATAAAAAGCTTAAAGAAAAGCTTAAAGCTGAGTGCGAAATTGTAGCGCCAGAAATAACAGTTCGCCAACAAGCAAGCGACGGTACTATTAAGTACGCGCTTATTCTTGAAGGCGGCCAAGAAGTAGAAGCCGTTTGGATCCCTGAAAAAGAGCGCGCTACGTTATGTGTATCATCACAAGTAGGTTGTGCGCTTGAATGTACTTTTTGTTCTACTGCTCAACAAGGCTTTAACCGTAACTTAAAAGTATCTGAAATTATTGGCCAAGTTTGGCGTGTAGCTAAAGATATAGGCCTTGATGGTCATAGCGAAAAGCGCCCAGTGACTAATGTTGTAATGATGGGTATGGGCGAGCCTTTACTTAATCTTAAAAACGTAGTGCCAGCAATGGAACTAATGATGGACGATTGGGGCTTTGGTTTATCTAAGCGCCGCGTAACATTAAGTACTTCAGGCGTTGTACCTGCTCTTGATTTACTAAAAGAAAAAATTGACGTAGCACTGGCTATATCTCTTCACGCACCCGATAACGCACTGCGTGATATTTTAGTGCCTGTTAATAAAAAGTACCCTATTGAAGAGTTTTTAGCGGCGTGTCGTCGTTATATCGACGGTTCAAAAGCTAATAAAGACGTAACTGTTGAATACGTTATGCTTAATGGCATTAACGACAGCACTGATCAAGCGCATGCATTAGTACAAACGTTAAAAGGCACACCGTCTAAGGTAAACCTTATTCCGTTTAACCCGTTTCCGGGTAACGAGTACACACGCTCAAGTAATAGCCGTATCGACCGCTTTTCAAAAGTACTACAAGCTGCAGGTGTAACCTGTATTGTGCGCCGTACTCGCGGTGATGATATTGACGCAGCTTGCGGTCAGTTAGTCGGTGACGTAGTTGACCGTACTAAACGTTTAGCTAAAAAGAAAATCCGCGACGATAATGCGATTGCCGTTAATATCCACCAAGCATAATCTGTAACAGCCTTATATGAATAAACCATATAAGGCTGTTAAGTTGTTTATTTTTAAATAAATGATGCAAGAGTAAAGCTTTTAGGTAAGATAGGCGACATGGACTAAAAATAAAGAGATAAGGTAATGCGATCTATACTTGCTATAACACTATCAACACTTGCCCTAAGTGGCTGTGTGAGCGAAAGTAGTTATAACGGCAGTAATAAACCCGTCGTCGAAAATAAAGTTAATAATACTGGCGCAGCACGAACACGAATTGCTTTAGCCCTACAGTATTTAAAAACGGGTAATAATTCTCAAGCCAAATACAATTTAGAACGTGCAGCAGCATTTGCTCCTGACCTACCTGAAGTACATTACTCTCTTGCTTATTACTACCAACAAGTGGGCGAAAACCCGCTAGCTGATAAAGCCTACCAAAAAGCACTTGAAATCAAGCCAGACGATCCTAACACCCTCAATAACTACGGTGTGTTTTTATGTGGTATTGATGAATACGATCGTGCAACTGATCAATTTTTAAAAGCCATTGAAGTACCAAGTTATATTCGCGTTGCCGAAAGCTACGAAAATTTAGCCCTGTGTGCTATTGAATTTGATGACTTTGAAAATGCAGAAAGCTACTTTCAACAGGCACTTAATCACAGCTCTCAGCGTACATCTACATTAATTAGCTTAGCCGCACTGTATTACGCTAAAAGTGACTTGTACAAAGCCAGTGAACTTTTAAAACGCTATGAAAGTACGGGTCAAGTATCTTCTCGCGCATTAATGCTTAGCTATCTTGTAAAAAACCGAATGGGCAGAATTGAAGAAGCTGAAAAAATTTCCAACACTATTTTGCAAACTTACTCTACCAGCAACGAAGCCTATGCGTTAAAAGAGAAAAGAACACGTTTTAATGAGTTTGAAATACTGCGAGAAAAATACCGTAAAGCGCAGTTAAAAGAACTAAAAAATGACGCAAGCGGCGCGCACGTTAGTTCAAAACCAAAAATAAAAGTTATTAGAAAGAAACGTTCGCCAGAGGACGGTTCAACAAGCTTGGTAACAAACAACGAGCAAAAAACAGATAAAAAGCTCGCAACAGCAAATAACCAAGATGTAAATCCAGTTATAGCAAGAGAAGAGCAAGCTCAAGCATTGCCAAATACGCTCAGTACGCAAGCCGACGAAGCAACCGTAATAGCAAAACAAGTAACGACCCAAAAAGAAGAGGCTCCTAAAGTCGTCGCGCCAAGCAATCCTACCGATACATCGGCTGTTATGCTTGCACTTACTACTGAGCACGACTCTGCAGATTCTATAGTAGCAGCGCCTGAAAAAGCGCAACCTGTTTTAGAACCTCAAAAAGAAGTTATAGCAACAAAACAACCGGCTAAAGCCGATGACGAGGTAACAATAATCTCGTTTGGCGCACCTAAAACAGGCCAGTTTAATTCGCAGCAAACTAGTAACTACAGTAATTCTGCACCTGCAGTTACGAATCAAAAAAACAGTAGTGACGTGGTATTCTACGAAGCGACTAAAAATACAACCGTTTTTGAAAACAGCAACTATCAAAATAATGCTGATATTGAATTTAAAAGCTACGAAGCAGTGCAAAAAACTGAGCTTCCAATGCTTAATCCAAAAGTATCGCCTTTACGCGTGCCATTTCATGTAATTGCTGTTGGCGAAAACCTATTTAGCATTTCGGTGCGATACAATGTTAAACTACAAAAACTTCTGCAATGGAATGGTTTAAAAGAGTCGGATCGGGTAATGAATGGAAGTAAAATATACCTAAACGATCCTAATATTTATTACGAAATTAAAGCTGGTGATTCCCTTTACGATATAGCTACCCAGCGGCATGTATTAATTGATGAATTAATGCGATGGAATAAATTAAGTCCTGATATAGCATTAAAACCAGGGCATAGACTTTTACTAGTGGATCCAGACTCATACACATTATGAATGAAGAAAATACGCAAACACAGAGCGAACAGCCAACTGTAGGCCAAATACTAAAAAATCATAGAGAGCAAGCAAACGTTAGCATCGCAACTATTGCTGCACCGTTAAAGCTGTCTGAACTTCAAATTAAACGCCTTGAAAATGATGAATTTGCGTTACTAGGCCCTATCACTTTTGTTAAAGGCTATATAAAAAATTATTGCCGTGAATTAAAAGTCGATAGCGCACCTATATTAGCAATGATGCCGGCCCCACCAGAGCCGACCAAGCCCGCTAATATGCAAAGCTTTTCGCGCCGAACAGAAAAAGAAGCAAGCGACAGCCGTTTAATGTTTTTTAGTTATTTAATTTTAGCGATTGTTATTGGCTCATCTGCTTTATGGTTTTGGCAAAACGCCACCCCCATTGAAGAGCAAACCAGTAAAATAAACGTTGCCAACTCAATAATGAGTGAACGACAAGCAGCTCAACCCAGTATTTTACAGCAACAGCAACAAGCCGAAATTAACGACGAATCACTATTAGAATCAAAAGATACGCTTGAAACATCAACAAGCTCAGAAGCCGTTACAGAAACGGCTCCTATTACATCTAACAACGAAAGCCAAGAAGATGCTAGCAGTACAATTGTTATGAACTTTAACGGCGAAAGTTGGGTTGAAATTTACGATGGCGAAGGCGAAAAAATAGCATTCGGCGTTAAAAAAGCAGGCTACATTATGACCGTAAGCGGAACGCCTCCTTTTTCAGTTGTGCTTGGTAAGCATGACGCTGTAGACATTACTTTAAACGGCGAACCTGTAGATGTTTCTGCATTTCCTAAAAACCGTTTAGCCAAATTTACATTACCACTAGCAGAGTAGTCGCTATGTTTTCAGAATCCCCAATTAAACGCAGAAAATCCACCCGTATCAATGTAGGTAACGTCCCTATTGGTGACGGCGCCCCTATTGCTGTGCAATCAATGACCAATACCGACACCATGGATGTTGATGCAACCGTTGCACAAATTCAGGCAATACAAGATGCAGGTGCCGACATAGTGCGTGTATCAGTACCGACTATGGACGCAGCTGAAGCGTTTAAAAGTATTAAAGAACAAGTGACTATTCCGCTAGTAGCCGATATTCACTTTGATTACCGTATAGCCTTAAAAGTGGCAAAGTACGGCGTAGATTGTCTGCGCATAAACCCAGGTAATATAGGTAGCGAAGAGCGTATAAGAGCTGTGGTCGATTCTGCTCGCGAGTATAACATTCCTATTCGTATTGGTGTAAATGGCGGCTCACTTGAGCGCGACTTACAAGAAAAATACGGCGAGCCTACACCTGAAGCCTTATTAGAATCAGCAATGCGCCATGTAGATATATTACGCCGCCTTGATTTTGACCAATTTAAAATATCGGTAAAAGCATCAGACGTATTTTTAGCGGTAGGCGCCTATCGCTTACTCGCTAAAGAAATAGACCAACCACTGCATTTAGGTATTACCGAAGCGGGCGGCATGCGATCTGGCTCGGTTAAATCAGCCGTAGGTTTAGGTATGCTACTTGCCGAAGGTATTGGCGATACACTGCGAGTGTCGCTTGCAGCTGACCCTGTTCAAGAAATTAAAGTAGGTTTTGATATTTTAAAATCGCTGCGCATACGTTCGCGCGGTATTAACTTTATTGCCTGCCCAAGCTGTTCTCGTCAAGAGTTTGATGTAGTAAGCACCATGAACCAGCTAGAAGAGCGCCTTGAAGATATTATTGAGCCTGTATCGGTTTCGGTAATTGGTTGTGTTGTAAACGGCCCAGGTGAAGCCCTTGTGAGTGATATTGGCCTTGCCGGTGCAAACCGTCGCTCTGGCTTATATATTAATGGCGAACGCCAAAAAGCGCGCATTGATAACAACAACATTGTTGACCAGCTTGAAGGTTACGTGCGCGACTTCATTGCTCAAAAAGAGCAGCAAACACCTATCGATATTAAAATAGTCGAATAAATACCGTATAAAGCGCCAAACAGCGGTGTTTGGCGTTTACCTTTATGACCAGAACGCTATAATAGCGGGTCAATTTTTAGCATTCTTGTTGTGTAAGCATTTTTTATTACACATAAACAGCATTTAGGATTTATCAGTGGCAAAACAAATTCAGGCAGTTCGCGGTATGAACGATTGTCTGCCGGGCGATACACAAGTTTGGCAGAAAGTAGAAAGCATTTTACGCGAGACAGTAGCATCGTTCGGTTATCAAGAAATTCGTTTTCCTATTGTAGAGTCAACCGACTTATTTAAACGCTCTATTGGTGAAGTTACCGATATAGTAGAAAAAGAAATGTACACCTTTGCCGATCGCAATGGCGACTTATTAACACTTCGCCCAGAAGGCACCGCAGTATGCGTACGTGCTGGCAACCAAAATGGCTTACTATATAACCAAGAACAACGCCTTTGGTACATGGGTCCAATGTTTCGTCACGAACGTCCGCAAAAAGGTCGTTACCGTCAGTTTCACCAATTTGGCTTAGAAACATTTGGTATTGCCACAGCCGACATAGACGCAGAAGTTATTTTATTAACAGCGCAACTATGGGAAGCCTTTGGTATTACTGACCACGTTCGTTTAGAGCTAAATTCTTTAGGCTCTAACGAAGCGCGTGCAGATTACCGTGATGCGTTAGTAGCCTACCTTGAGCAACACATTGATGTGCTTGATGAAGACTCAAAACGTCGTATGTATTCAAACCCATTACGCGTACTTGATAGCAAGAACCCAGACGTACAAGCAATTTTAACTGATGCGCCTAAATTGTCTGAAAACTTAGACGCTGAATCAAAAGAACATTTTGAAAATTTATGTGAACGTTTAGACGCTGCTGGCGTCTCATATACGGTTAATGAAAAGTTAGTACGTGGTTTAGACTACTACAACCGTACCGTATTTGAATGGGTAACCGACAGCTTAGGCGCACAAGGCACAGTATGTGCTGGTGGTCGTTACGACGGCTTAGTTGAACAGCTTGGCGGCAAAGCAACGCCAGCAGTTGGTTTTGCAATGGGTCTAGAGCGATTAGTGTTATTACTACAAGCGCTTGAGTGTGTAGGTGACATTCGTCGTAATGCTGATGTATATTTAGCAGCAATGGGCGACAAAGCAAGCATTCAAGCTCCTGCAATTGCAGCGCAACTACGTAAAGACGTACCAGGTTTACGCGTTATGGTGCATGCGGGCGGCGGCAACTTTAAAAAACAATTAAAACGTGCTGATAAAAGCGATGCACTTGTTGCAGTGATTATTGGTGAAGATGAATTAGAAAAAGGCGTTGTGACCATCAAGTATTTACGCGAGCGTAAAGAACAAGTCACATTAGAATTAGAACAAGCTAAAGCGCTATTAGCTGAGCTTATTAACGGCTAAGCGAACATTAGAGGTAAGAATGGATATTTATTCAACAGAAGAACAACAAGCAGAAGCCATTAAACGCTTTTTCCGTGAAAACGGCATTTCACTTGCACTAGGCATACTTGTTGGCCTTGGTGGCTTATATGGCTGGAAAGCATATAACCAAAACCAAATTACTACCGCTGAAAAAGCATCAGATTCATATACAGCGCTTGTTGAAAGTGATGATGTATTATCTTCAGCTGATGCGTTTATTAGCGAAAATAAAGATACAAACTACGCAACACTTGCTGCATTTGTTGCTGCAAAAGACGCTGTAGAAGCAAAAAAATTAGACGTAGCAAGCGAAAAGCTAAGCTGGATAGTGTCTAATACTGAAAATACAGAATTAAAAGCAATTGCGATTACACGTTTAGCGCGAATTCAAATTGCACAAACTAACTATGACGATGCATTAACTACATTAAATGCACCATTACCTGAAGCATTCAATGCAAACGTTGCCGAGCTTAAAGGCGACATTTACACACAGCAAGGTAACAAAGATCAAGCACGTACTGCATACCAAGCAGCAATAGATGCGGGTGGATTAACAAGTAACCCACTATTACAAATTAAGTTAGATGACCTAGCAGTAACTAGCCCAGCGGCATAAGGTTTTAGGCATGAAAAAATTTACAACAGCAGCCCTTGCCCTATGTATGGCAACACTGATGGGTTGTTCATCAAGTGATGATGAAGATGAACTAGTACTTCCTGAAATTGTAAACCAATTTGAAACTGACGTTGTTTGGCAAGAATCTGTAGGTGATGGCGTAGAGCATTACTTTTCTCGTTTAACACCAGCTGTTTACAAAGATACTGTATATGTTGCTAGCCGCGAAGGCCAAGTAGAAGCGCTTTCGCTTACTAACGGCGATACCAAGTGGGAAACCGATGTACGCCAAGATTTATCGTTTTGGCCATGGGCTGACAACGGTAATGCAAAATTATCAGGTGGTATTTTGCAAGCCTATGGTAAAATTTATATAGGTTCTGAACACGGCTTTATTATTGCTCTTGATCGCGAAACCGGTGAAGAAGTTTGGCGTAAGAATGTACCAGGCGAATCACTGTCTAAACCGACAGCAGGCGATGGCTTAATATTTGTAAATTTAGGCTCTGGTAAATTGTTAGCCCTTCACCCAGATACGGGCGAAGAGCGTTGGAGTTTTGAACAAGAAGTTCCACCACTAACATTACGCGGACAAAGCTCGCCAACTGTTGCTAACGGTGGTGTATTAGTAGGCCTTGAAACAGGCAAGCTAAGCGTTTTAATTTCAGACAGTGGTTACTCAGCATGGAGCGCAGAAATTGCGGTTGCTAAAGGCGCATCAGAATTTGAACGCCTAGTTGATGTAGACACTCAACCGCTTATTAGCGGTCCATACGCTTACGCTATAGCTTACAACGGCAACTTAGCTGCTGTAGATATTCGCTCTGGCAACGTAGTTTGGAAACGTGAGTACAGCAGCTACCGCGAAATTGCGATGGATGCACAAACAATTTATTTAGTAGATAGCGATGGTGTTATTTACGCATTAGATAAAAATTCAGGTATTGAACGTTGGAGCCAACCCGCTCTACGTGGTTGGTACCTAACAGGCCCTGCAGTTGCAGGTAGCCACTTAGCTTTAGGCGACCAAGAAGGTAACCTACATTGGCTAAATAAAGAAACTGGCGAGCTAGTATCTCGAGAAGACTTTGACAGCTCAGGCTTTTTTGTTGAGCCAGTTGTTGCCGACGATAAGCTAATTTTATACACCCGTGATGGTGAAGTTAGTATGGTAAAAATACCAAACTAACTGACTGCTATTAGTATAACCTGCTAATAGTTAATTGTTTTTTGTAAGGCTTCGCACTGCGAAGCCTTTTGTTGTTTTTTAAAGAGGTAGTTTATGCTTCCCGTGATCGCTCTAGTTGGGCGACCCAATGTGGGCAAGTCCACATTATTTAACCGTTTAACACGTACTCGTGATGCACTCGTAGCCGATTTTCCAGGTTTAACACGAGATAGAAAATATGGCCAAGCTAGTTACGATGGCTATGAATTTATCGTGGTAGACACGGGCGGTATTGATGGCTCAGAAGAAGGCATCGAAATCGAAATGGCAGATCAATCTCTGCTAGCCATTGAAGAAGCCGACATTGTTCTGTTTTTAGTAGATGCTCGTGTAGGTATGACCGTAGCTGACCAAGCCATTGCTAATCACTTGCGTAAACAAGAGAAAAAGTGCTTTGTTGTTGCCAATAAAACCGACGGCATTGATGCAGATTCAAACTGTGCTGAATTTTACCAATTATCATTAGGTGAAATACATCACATTGCAGCTGCACATGGCCGTGGTATTACCCTATTACTTGAACAAACACTTCAGCCGCTTATTGCTGAACTAGCTGCTCAAGATGAAGAAGTAACAGGTGATGACGAAGAATTAATCGACCTTTACGAAGAAGGCGAAGGTGATGATACCGATCATCAAGCGTTTGCTGACAAACCTGTAAAGCTTGCTATTATTGGTCGCCCTAACGTTGGTAAGTCAACACTTACAAACCGTATATTGGGTGAAGATCGTGTAATTGTATATGATATGCCAGGTACAACGCGCGATTCTATTTATATTCCAATGACGCGTAACGACAAAGAGTATGTGTTAATTGACACAGCCGGTGTTCGTAAGCGTAAAAAAGTAAGTGACGTAGTTGAAAAGTTCTCAGTAATTAAAACACTTCAAGCAATCGAAGATTGTAACGTGGTTTTACTTGTTGTGGATGCGCGCGATGGTATTTCTGATCAAGACTTAAGCTTATTAGGTTTTGCGCTTAACTCAGGTCGTTCGCTGGTTATTGCCGTTAATAAATGGGATGGCCTTGACGACTACGTTAAAGATCGTATTAAAACAGAGCTTGATCGCCGTTTAGGCTTTATTGACTTTGCACGCTTACACTTTATATCTGCACTTCACGGTACAGGTGTTGGTCATTTATTTGAATCGGTTGATGAAGCGTACGAGTCAGCAACTAAGCGTATTAGCACCGCAATGCTTCGCCGTATTATGGACATGGCTCAAGCCGATCACCAGCCGCCACTTGTTCGTGGTCGTCGTGTTAAGCTCAAATATGCGCATGCCGGTGGTTATAACCCGCCACGTATCGTAATTCATGGTAACCAAGTTCACGATTTACCAGATAGCTACAAACGCTACCTTATGAACTACTACCGTAAAGCACTTAAAATTATGGGCACCCCAATCAAAATTGAATTTAGAGAAGGTGATAACCCATTTGCAGGGCGTACTAATAAAGTAACGCTTTCGCAAAAACGTAAAATACGTGCGTTTGCAAAAGAAAACCGTAATAAATAAACTGCATAAGCGTTAATCTATTACAGAAAAACGGCGTACTTTTTAGTACGCCGTTTTTTATTACTGAAAATTAAGTAATGCTAATTGCACCAGCCGCTCAACTGTCGTGTCTTGAACATTTTTAGGCGCTTTGGGGTAATACTTTGATTTTGGCGGCTTAATAGTTATAAACCCATGATTGGTCGCCATTTCGTGGGCTAACAGCTTACGCTCTCGGGGGGTTAAATGGTTTTCGTGTATTTTTGCCAGCTCGCCGCTATCAAGCCATATGCCTGCACAACCAGGGCATTCGTCTATCTCAACCACTTTGAGCGGCGAAAAATACCGGCGCATCATCACAATACTTGGGCATTTAGGGCAATTTACTCGCGATGAGACTTCGCCCTCACCTTCGGTATAATTACTCAAATACTTAAGTAAAACCTGACCATGCTTTAACTCCGGCGAGCTAAACTTAAAAATTTGGCTGTTATCAAAAAATACGCCGCCTTGCGCTGACGTAAAAACAGTAATCCCGCCAACAAGTAAAGGTTCAAGTGGCGTATTACTACGAGGACAATACATTTAAAATTCCTTTTTATTTATTTTCTTTTACTCAAGTGCTTTATGAATAAGCCCAACAAGCGGGCCGGGCAATGTAATATTACCTGCAAGTACAAACTCATGCGCGTCATCTGACATTTTTTGCCATGTACGGCGAATAATACCAATCCATTTTTCTTCATTGTAATCTGGTTTTGCATTGGCAAACCCAAGCATATAATGTTCAATAAATACAAGGCTTGCTACATCTTCTACTAATTGGCTGTCTGGGTTACGTTTAATATTTTTTTTAGCGACCGCATCGTACACTCGGTTTTGCTCAGCTTCATCGTAACCAGCTTGCTTCATGAGCGCAACCACGCTGCTAGCATGAAATATATAAAGTGCACTGCGCCACTGATGATAGCCCTGTTTGTTCATTTCAAAATCACTACGTGGCGACTTCCAACGCTGAATATGCTGTGCACGCACTGCAATTTGCATGAGTTCATCGGCATCTGGTTTAAAACGAATTAACATTTCGCTCATGCGCAAGGCGTATAAACTTTCTTTTGGAAAGCTTTGTCCATTGTGCTGCTCAGTATTAGGGTCTTGGTCGTTTGCTTCATCAATTAAGGTAATTACTTTATTAAACATGACGATCATTTTTTATAATAAGTTTTAGTCATTCTAAACGCTGATAAAACAATAAACTAGTACGCCAATCAGTTACGCAGTGAAATTTGTTCAATCAAAAAGTAAAACCAAGAGTTACAGGTTATAAAAGTAAGCGCATTGATTAAGTTAACTTGGTACTATATTGAGCACAAATTAAAATAAAAAGCGCGATAAATAATAACTAACTCGCCAATAACGGATGACTATGTTTAAAAAAAGTATTCTAGCTATATGCTTAGCGGTTGCATCGCTACCAAGCTTAGCCGACACTAACACTGATTTAAAAACCATTATTGATAACCACTGGCAAAACGCCAAAGCTGAAAAAATATTTTTTCGTACCGACCCAGACGGCTGGAAGCCAAACGGTACATTGCCAAATTGGAGCGAGCAAGCCATTGCAAAGCGCCAAGCTTATAACAACAGCGTACTAAAAAGCTTAGCCAGCATTGACCCAAAAACGCTCAACAACGAGCAGCTAATGAACTACCGCTTATTTAAATATGAGCGAAAAACCGAGCAGCAAAGTTACCTTTTTCAAGATAAGTATTTTCCGGTTAATTTTTTAAGTGGCTGGCATACTTATTTTGCCGAAGCCCCCGCTAACATGGCATTTTTAACACCCGACGATTACAACGCATTTTTAATCAGCCTTGCCGACTACCCTCGCTTTAATCAGCAAAATATTGATTTAATGAAAGAGGGTATAAAAACAGGCTTTACTCATTACTGCAAAACCTTTGAAAATTACAGCCAAAGCATTAGCGCGCATATTGTTAAGCAACCTGAAAACAGTGCCCTTTACGAGCCCTTTACACGTATACCAAACACGTTTACAGCAGAGCAAAAATCTACATACCAAAACAAAGCTAAGGCCTTAATCAGCTCAAAAGTAGTACCTGCTTATCAGCATTTTTACGACTTTTTTGAGAACGATTACATGCCTAACTGTAGAGTGCAGCCGGGTATTTCAAGCGTTAAAGGCGGGCTTGAGTATTACAAATATGCAGTTAATTACTACACCACAACAGACGCCACGCCAAAGCAAATACACGAACTAGGCTTAAAAGAAGTCGCGCGTATAAAAACGCAAATGCAAAACATTATTGATGAAGTAGGTTTTGATGGCACATACAGCGATTTTTTAGAATTTTTAGCGACCGATAAGCAATTTTACGCAACAGACGCGCAAGACCTGCTAGAAAAAACCGCTTTTATTACGCAAAAAATGTATGGCAAGTTACCAACCTACTTTAATCATTTACCGCGTAATACCTTTACTATTAAAGGCTCAGCGAGTCGCGGCGCGTTTTATATGCCACCTGCTGATAACCGTTCCCCCGGCACTTATTTTTTAGCCTCAACACCTAAACTACAGCCTTTATATAATTTAGAAGCACTTAGCTTACATGAGGCAATACCAGGGCATCATTTACAAAACGCTATTGCTATGGAGTTAAATGTACCCGAATTTAGACGCACACTTAGCCACTCTGCATTTGGCGAAGGTTGGGCACTATACACAGAGCGCTTAGGTAAAGAAGCCGGCTTTTATCAAAGCCCGTACAGCGACTTTGGTCGTTTAGGCTACGAAATGTGGCGTGCAGTAAGACTTGTTGTTGATACCGGTATTCATGCCTTTGGTTGGAGCCGCCAAAAGGCTATTGACTACTTGGCAGATCACACTGCTTTGCCACAAAGCGCGGTGGAGGATCAAATAGATCGTTATATATCATGGCCAGGCCAAGCGCTTTCGTACAAAATGGGCGAAATAAAAATACGCGAACTGCGTGCAAAAGCCGAAAAAGAACTAGGTGCTAAGTTTGATATTCGCAGCTTTCACGACACTGTTATAGGCCAAGGCTCGCTGCCTATGGAAGTATTAGAAGACGTAATAAACGATTGGATAGAAAAACAAAAATCGGCTATTTAACATTAAAGGAGGCGGTATTATTTGCCGCCTCTTTTTAAAACCCTCTTAAACACCTCAAAACTAATCCCTACCCGCTTTTGCTTCGTAAAGCTCTAGAGTTTAAAAACCTGAGCAAACCTATGAGCAAACGTATTTTATATTGGCTACAAAACGATTTACGAATAGACGACAACCCTATTTTAAGCGAACTTGCTACTGAGCAATGCGCGCTTGATATTGTATTTGTTATAAACCCGCACTGGTTTAAAAATAATAACTATCAACAAAAGCCATATGGCGTGCACAAACAGCAGTTTTTAATGCAATGCTTGTACGAACTACAACAAGCACTTATTGAGCGCGGGCAAACCCTGCATGTGCTTGAAGGCGAACCTGTATCGCTTTTGAAAGCGCGTATTAATGAGCAAAATATAGATAAAGTTGTATACAGCGAGCAATTTGGCCTGTACGAGCAACGCCAAATAAACTTACTCAAAGCACATTGCCCTAATACTAAATTTACAGGGTCGCAGCAAGACACGCTCTTTAAGCAAAGTGACCTCCCCTTTGATTTAAACGAATTACCTAAACACTTTACCCCGTTTCGTAAAAAGGTAGAGGCCGCCACTAGCCCCATTTCACTTTCAACATTACCAAACGGTTTGCTCCCTCAGCCAATAACCTTGTGCGCTAAAAAACCTTTAGAGCGTATAGCAAATAATGGCGTAATGCATGGCGGGTTTAAAAGTGCGCAAACACATTTAAAACAATACTTTTCAGGTTTACTACCAAGTACTTATAAAATAACTCGAAACGAGCTTGATGGCTTTAATAACACCACAAAATTTAGTACCTGGCTTGCTTTTGGTTGTGTAAGTGCGCGGCAAGTTTATAAAGCAGTTGAGGCGTACGAACATAACCAAATAACAAACGAGTCTACCTACTGGATTAAATTTGAATTGCTATGGCGAGAGTATTTTAAATGGCATGCACTTAAGGCAGGTAAAAGCCTGTTTAGCTTTAAAGGCCAAAAGCAAACAAAACCCCTTACTACATTTATGCCAAACCGCTTTGCTACGTGGTGTAATGGCTCAACACCCTACCCATTAGTCAATGCCATTATGAATGAGCTTAACGCTACGGGTTATATATCAAATAGAGCAAGGCAAATTGCAGCCAGCTGCTTAGTGAACGAGCTTGGCCTTGATTGGCGCTATGGCGCAGCATATTTTGAACAACAATTAATTGATTACGATGTAGCCGCTAATTGGGGTAATTGGCAATATATAGCAGGTGTAGGCGTAGATCCGCGTGGTGGTAGGCACTTTAATATTGAAAAACAAACGTTACAGTTTGACCCGCACACTGTTTACACTAATAAATGGCAAGGCAATGAAAATACCAGCACGCAGCTGGATACCTTAAACGAAGTTGATTGGCCAATTTAAGCCGCCAATCAACTTTTACAAAGTAACGTTTAAAACAGCTCAGCAATACCCACATTAATAGCGTAACCACCCAAGGTTAAAAACAAAAATAAACAGCCTGCTAATAACAGCGGTTTTATACCCGCTTGGCGAATAGCGCCAACATGTGTGCGTAAACCTAAAGCCACCATCGCAATGGTGAGTAATATATTATCAAACCAAACAACTGCGCTTGTAGCGACTTGAGGAATAACTGATAGCGAATGTACACCACTTGCCACAATAAATAACACAGCAAACCAAGGGATTGTAATACCCGCTTTTTGCTCGCCGCCAGGCGCGTTTATATTTGCATGCTTTTTACTTTGCCAAAACGATAAGCCCACTAAAAATGGCGCAAGCATCATCACCCTTAGCATTTTTTCTATAACGGCGGTATCTGCAGCATTGGCGCTTACAGCTGTGCCCGCTGCAACCACTTGCGCTACTTCATGAATAGTTGAGCCTACAAAAAGACCGTAAGCGTGCTCGCTCAATCCCATGTAATCAAACATAATTGGGTAGGCAAACATGCTTAACGTGCCAAACACCACCACCGTTGCTACAGCTACCGATACTTTATGCGCCTGCGCTTTTATTACAGGCTCGGTTGCCATTACAGCTGCTGCGCCACAAATAGAGCTACCTGCGCCAATTAATATGGTTGTTTGTTCATCAAGCTTAAATACGCGCTTACCTAACTGCACTGCCAAAATAAATGTGCCTAACAGCATTACAACATCGGTTAATAAGCCTTCCCAACCTACGCCCGCTACTTGCGCAAAAGTAATTCTAAACCCAAACAACACAACCCCCGCTTTAAGCAATATACTTTTAGCGTAATCAACACCTATATCGGTTTGCGTAGCAATACGCGAAAACACACTGTTACCCACAATAATGCCAAGCACTATACCAATAGTTAAAGAGCTAAATTGCGCACTTTGCATTATGGGTAACTTACTTAATGCAACAGATGCCCCCGCCAAAACCACCACCAGCAGCATACCTAACCACCAGCGCGTATCGCCATATTGCTTAGTATTAATACCCAAAGGCTGAAACCCATTTTTAATAGCGCTAAGCATAATATTCCCTCAATTGAACAACGTTAAACTGTTGACTTCATTTTAAGAAAGCGCAAAATATAACTCCAATACATTAAAATCATGATTCGATAACTTAAAGTTATGTAATTTGAGAGGCACAATGAACTTGCATGCACTTCGGGTGTTTTATACGGTAGCAAAGCTTGGTAGTTTTTCAGGCGCAGCTGAAGCGCTTTTTATAAGCCAACCGGCTGTATCTAAAGCGCTAAAAGAGCTTGAGCACCAATTAAATATTCAACTTATAGAGCGTGCATCTAAAGGCAAAAAACTTACCTTAAGCGAGGGCGGCCAAGCCTTGTATGATCATGCACGTAGCATTTTTGCCATTGAAAAAGCCGCCATTGAAGATATCAAATCACGCACAGGGCTTAAGCGCGGCACACTCGTTATAGGCACTAGTACAACCATTGCCAGCTATTGGCTACCGCCCTACTTAGCTAAATTTTGCGCGCAGTACCCTGATATAAAGGTAGAAGTACAAGTGGCTAATACAGCGCAAATTGAGCACGCCCTACTTGAATGCACTATCGATTTAGCACTGGTTGAAGGCACACCAACCGAGCCGCATATAATAAGTAAGCACTGGCAAAACGATTTAATGAGTGTTGTTATACCGAGTAACTTTAAGCCCACGAAAGACTTAAAAGCATGGTTAAACAATCAATTTTGGCTACTGCGCGAGCCGGGCTCGGGTACTTTAGAAATGTCGGTAAAGTTATTAGCCCAACATGGCGTAATAGCAGAGCGCAGTATGCAATTGGGCAGCAACGAAGCCATAGCAAGGGCCGTCGCTCAAGGAATGGGCGTGGCTTTATTGCCAAATGTAGTTACTGAGGATTTAGTGCAGCTAGGCAAATTAACACGCCTGAGCCAAAAAAATAACGAGCAACTCTCTCGGCCTCTTTATCAACTGCATTATAAAGACAGACCGTCTTCACATGCTGCGCAAGCGTTCGAAAAAAGCTTGTTTAGTGAATAATGTTTGATCTGAGCTGTAAGCCGAGTAAGAAAACGGTTGTGTAACATTAATCGCTTATTGTGGTGTTACCTTAATTTATTATATATAAGCCAACTAGTTGAACCCATTGAAAGTACTAATAAATGAAGAACCAATGTTTCACGATTAAATTCACTAAATAAACTGAGTAAAAAAACTGGAAGTATGCTTAAGATTAAAACTACAGGTAATTTAAATAAATTTAACTTTTGGAGTAATAAGCTAATAGGTAATCCGTAAATGAACATTAAAGGATAAAAATAAAATAAACTTCCCACCCCTATTGATACACCAAAACCAACACCTGAAATTAATGAACTCACAGAAGTATAGTTTTCGATACCCGCATAAAAATAACAAAAACCAAGTACTGGTAATGCAATTAAAGGACTAAGAATCGCAGCAATCAAATTTTTACGTAGATCCTTAGACATATTAAGACATACCACAACGAGCTTGTAGATTAATTCGTTTTTTATTTGTTTTAATTGATATACAAACCATAGCTGAATTCCTATTTTGGCTCAGCCAAAGAGGTAAATTTTGGCCTTACACATTAAAGTACCAAGAGACTAGTTATATGAGTCCAGCAGCTACCTCATAAACCTATTTGCTAAATCGGTAAACCAAATACGAGCAAGCTGAATTTACAAACCCTGAGTTAAGTCTTGCGCTAACGTACCCGTTGGCTTTTCAATTACGCGTACCAACTCTTCGCCATTTTGTTTAACAATAAACGTTGGCGTGTATTGTAAGTCGTGAGCCTGTGCAATGCCTGCATCGTCTTGCTTGTTGTAACCTACGGCCACATAGTCAATGCTTGCAAGTTGTACTTTCGATGCATCAAGTAACTTAATGAGTTTTGGCACTTCGCGTTCGCTGTCGTGGCACCACGTACCAAATAATACAATTAGCTCCTTGCCTTCTAGCTTTTGCATTAATGAAATGTCTTGTGCTGTTGGCGTAAACGCCTTGTATTGCTCGTTAAACTTGTCGTAGTCGCTTAGCAGTGCTTGCGTACTTATCTCGCCCGAAAATGGCGCTGTAGCAGCGCAGCTTACAAGCGGCATGCTTAAAGCGCACAGTAAAATTAATTGTTTAAACATAAGGTTGCTCTTAATTTAGGTATTAATTTAGGTATTAATTTAGGTATTAAACGACTATACCCAATATTGAGTGTGGAGTGAACAACTCAAAACCGTTACTTTTTATCCATAAAAAAGTTAACTTGCGATAAGTTAGTTAAATATTCTCGCCTTACGTTTTTATTCTCAGCTAGCTTATCTAAATCACCAATTAGGGTAACTAGTTTATTATGAGAATGGCTGCTTGTTTTTTTAAACTCGTCTTGCTTTTCGTCACTCTCAACACGCTCTTTTTTATTCATGTTGTAGCTGTTTTCGTTTTCTTCAAGCCAAATATCGTCAATTAAACGAATGTCACTTTTGCTAATGGTTTGTTCTTGCATCGCCATTTGCAGCTCGTATTGATTGGTTTGCGGATTAAACTCAAACATTTTTGTATCAACATCAACCTCGTGAGACTGAACAAGCCCCACAAGTTCTTTATTTTTAACCGCAGACCCTACGTTATAACTCTCTTCTTTGTTGTAGTAATCAGGGCGACTGTATTGATAATCAAAGTGGCTACTTACATTTTTACTTTGCGTTACACCGCTAAGCTCCCCTAATTGGCTTTGTTCAGTCGCTTGGCTTAGCTCAATTGTACTTTTAGGCTGATAATCGCCGTTATCAAGCGCATAAGAAAACGTGGCATCAAAATCAGCGAGCTTAGAAATACCCGCTCCTAATGTATTTGGCGCTTTATTACCAAGCCCTTGGTAACGGGCATCGTTTGTAATCATGTTATCAACCAAATCGGCAACCATGGCGCGCCCGTCATTAAAGTGCTGATCTGCAAGTGACTCCAAATTGCTATAACGCTCAGCCGCCGCTGACATACTCGCAAAAGCGCCTTTAAACAATGCAAAACCTTGTTGCATTGCCTCATCGCCACTTTTACCAAATGCCGATGTTTTATCATCTTCAGTACTGTTTACTCGGCTATCTTCTAGGCTTTGATCGAGCGACGCTAAATACTGCTGCATTTGCTGCGTGTCTTTAGCGCCAATGGTTGACATATCGAATGCAAAATCAATGTCGTTTTGACCAGCTGCGGCTTTAAACACAAGTGCTTGCTGGTTTGATGCTTCATCAATGGAGTAACTCAAATCAAGCGTGTTTTCTCCTGTATCAAGCGCATCATTTTGCGTTGTCGAAAACGACACATTAAAACCGGCTAGCTGCTCACTACTAAAGCCCGCTAAAAAATCTAAGCTCATGTCTGTTTGATTTGGCACTATAAGAGGATTGAATGAATTTTCACTCACTTTAAAAAACTCATCGGCCATTTCACCAACACCCGCCATAACCTGCGTTAAAGCCGTATGTTCAGCCTCAGATAAATTGCCATTAACTTCGTAACTTATGCCAAAGCCATCTATCGCTTCACCTGTTTTTTCGTCATAACCTTGCGATGAGTTAAAGGTAATGTTTATAACATCGCCTTCTTTAGTTTTTACCGAGAGCTCAAACAGGTAGTTATCGTCATCCTCGTATTTTGCGCGATTAAGGCTTTCCATGTATGGATTAAGTGAGCGCTCTACACGTTGCTGGCTTGAGGCTAAAAACGTTTTTTGCTCATGCCCAAGCTGACCTAAACTCGATAAAATATCGCTGGTATTAGCATAAGCACCCCGAATATTTTTAACCGACGTATTTAATCGCTCAATTAATTGGGTACTGTTTTCGTTTTTTAATAACCCCTCATGCTGAGAGCTTATTACGGTGCGCAGGGCGAGTTCTTCATCGGAGAGTTTATAGTTAAGCATGCTGGGCGTGCTTGAAATAGTAAATAACGAGGCAAGTTGATGCTTTAAAACGTCCTCTACCTTTTGATTACTGACTAGTGCTTCATCAAGAGTTTCATTATTTAACTGGCTTAATAACCCACCGGTTATTTTTGGCGCGTTAGTTTGTAAATAATTAATAGCTTGAAGGTCGCTGCTGGTGTGTAGCGAAGGACTCACAGAGCTTTGGTTTGCGTTATTAACTGATTGGGCAAGTAAAGTGCTTAAATTAGCGTGGCTGCCAAGTGCATTATTAACCATGATTATCCTTAATCGCTAAACCCTGTTAAGTAATTTATCGGTCACAGCATTAAAAGCTTTAGCTTAAGGAGACGTTTTTTACCTATTATTTATACAAACAACCCATTAATAAATTAAATAAGCATAAATGACGTAAATCTAAACCGGATAAGCGTAGGTCGGATAAGTACAGCGCCATCCGACAATTCACCACTTTATTTATTTACAACACGCCTAACTCTTAAGCGTTATTCTGCTCGCTCATTACTCTTCATTTTTTTCTTTTATTCTTTGTACTAAAAAGTCGACCGCCGCTTTTACCTTTGGTACTAAATAGCGCTGCTTTTGATACAACAAATAAACCGCCATAGTCGCATTTTGGCTTATCGCTAATTCATGCTCAAACTTAAGCTCTTGCAACTGGCCAGACTCAAGGTATGAGTCGAGCGCCCACCGAGTTGACATTAAAATGCCCTCGCCATTACATGCTTTTTTAGCTAGCCACGATCCGTTATTTGAAATAGCGACCGCAGGCCCAGAAACGTCGTGCCATTGATCATCCACTTTGCATAACCAAGGCGTTGGCCCCGCTGGCGTTTTAAAATAAAGGCCACTGTGGCCCTTTAATTCCATAACATTAGTAGGCACACCGTATTTTTGTAAATAGCAGGGTGACGCAACAGGAATAAAGCCGTTATCCATTAGTTTTATTGCTAGCACGCGTTCATTTGGCGCATAGCCACCGCGAATCGCAATATCAACATCGTCACGCCCAAGTGTCGACAGCTCATCACTTAAGCTAACATCTAATATAATTTCGGGGTATAGCGCGCTAAATTCATCAAGCAGAGGCAGTAATATTTTGTCACCAAAACTTACCATTGAGCTTATACATAATCGCCCCATTGGTGTTGTTTGATAACTGCGAACAGTTTCGTGGCTTTGCTCTAGCTGATTTAATATTTGCTGAACATCGTTATAGTAAATTTGCCCAACTTCGGTCAATTTAACTATGCGGGTCGAACGCTTTAAAAGCGTCGCCCCTAGGCTTTTTTCTAAATCAGCAACTCGCCTCGACAACGACGAAGGCGGCACATCAAAAGCTTTGGCGGCTTTGGTAAAACTGCCCGTTTCAACCACCTTAATAAAATACCGTATGGCTTTTAGTTGATCCAAGTTGCCTCTCCATTAAATAAAATGCTTTATTGTCTTAAAGACAAAAGTGATTCGCATTTTCCCCTATATATAAGCAAATTAAAACAAGTAATAATGTACTCAACCTAAAGACAGGGACTTAAATTGCATTTTTTGGCAATGAGTATCTTCACGTTAATGATGGAAAGCTGACTTATGATTACTTTGCACGGTTTTGCTGCTAGCAACTATTACAACCTAGTTAAACATGTACTTTTACACAAACAACTGCCATTTAAAGAACACCTTGTTTACGGCGGTAGCGAAGAGTTATTAGCAATCAGCCCTGCAGGCAAAGTGCCTGCAATCACAACAGCTAATGGCCTTAATATTTCTGAGTCGAGTGTTATTTGCGACTTTATTGAAGAGTTGTACCCACAAACCCCGCTATATCCTAAAGATGCAGGTGAGCGCGCAGTTGTACGTCAAATTATGAAAATGGCAGAGCTCTATTTTGAACTGCCAAGCAGACGGTTTATCCCTTATGTATTTTCAGGCGCTGAAGTACCTGAAACCACTAAAGCCGAAGTACGCCAAGTATTAACGCGTGGCGTAACCGCTTTGAGTAGCGTGTGTAAGTTTTCACCTTGGATTGCAGGCGAGCAATTTACAATGGCAGACATTTACGTTTATTACGTAAACACCATAGTTAGCGCCTTTGGCTCAAGCCAGCTTGATTGGGATGTACTTGCACAAGTACACGGCATGAAAGAGTGGAACGAATCAATGAGCCAATTAGCTATTACCCAAAGCATAGAGGCCGATCGGCAATCAAATATGGCTGAATTTATGCAAAAAGTGAAAGCGCAAATTCAAGCAGCCAACGCTAAATAACGCGTAGCTACAAAAGTATCTATTCTAATTTTTAATTACTAAGACAGATCGCCAATACAATAATGCTATTGGCTTAACAAATTTAATTCTTTGCAGGAGACACCTATGACAGATAAAAATATCCAACTTACTTCAACTATCAGCGAAGACAATAAACTTACACTTGCCTTAAAAAACATCGAGATGCCAAAGCCAAATGCCGATGAAGTGGTTATTCGTATTGAAGCTGCACCATTAAACCCATCAGACTTAGGCGTTTTATTCAGCGCAGCTGATATGTCTACTGCAAAGCAATCGGGTACTGATGAAAATCCAGTAATTACTGCCGATGTTCCAGCTCAATTTATGCCATCACTTAAAACTCGTGTTGGAAAAGCAACCCCTGTAGGTAATGAAGGCGCAGGCACCGTAGTAGCTGCGGGGTCATCACCTGCTGCACAAGCATTAATGGGTAAAACCGTTGCAGTAATTGGCGGCGGTACGTATCGTCAATTTATATGTGCCAATGTACAAAGTTGCCTAGAGCTAAAAGAAGGGACTACTGCTAAAGAAGGTGCATCATCTTTTGTTAACCCACTTACCGCACTAGCAATGGTAGAAACCATGCGCGCTGAAGGCCATAAAGCCATTATTCACGCCGCAGCGGCCTCTAACCTTGGCCAAATGCTAAACCGTATTTGTATTGCCGATGGCGTTGATTTAATTAATATTGTTCGCAAACCAGAACAAGAAAAATTACTGCGCGATATGGGTGCAAAATATATTGTTAACTCAAGCAGCGACACTTTTCTTGCTGACCTAACAGCTGCAATAATCGAAACCGGTGCAACTATAGCGTTTGACCCTATTGGTGGCGGCCAACTAACAAGTGACATTCTTAACTGTATGGAAGTTGCAGCTGCGCGCGATATGAAAGAGCACACAATTTATGGCTCTGATACATTTAAACAAGTGTACATTTATGGCGCACTAAACCGCGGCCCTATTACACTAAACCGTAACTTTGGTTTTGCATGGGCTGTAAACGGGTTCTTGTTATTTAATGCCTTAGGTAAATTAGGCACAGATACAGTAATGAAAATGCGCAAACGCGTTGCTGATGAAATCACCACTACATTTGCGAGTAACTACACGCACGAAGTGTCATTAGCTGAGGTATTACATTTACAGTCAATCGCGGCTTATTCTAAACAAGCCACCGGCGAAAAGTACTTAATTAAACCTCAAGCTTAATTAAATATTCTTCGTTAAAAATTAAAAAGCAGATGCTAATTAGGTATCTGCTTTTTTACGTTTAAATATACGCACTCTACTATTGCTAGGTTTGCAGTTAACGCGTCCTTAAAGCTGTCATAAAACCATCACAAAAACGTAATTTACTGAATGTTTACACATTGTTTGCACCTTTTATTCTTATAGTTTATCCACTTTAATAAAATAATAAGCGTGCCTACATGAATATAAAACCTTTTATATTTTATTCAGTTATTGCCTCTACTACATTATTGTATGGCTGCGGCGGTGCTGAGCAAACTACCGACACTAGCACAGAGCAAAGTACTGATTCATCATCAACAATCACGTCAACTGGCTTAATTATAAATGAAATTGTCGCAAGCCCAAGTGATACCTCCTACGATTGGATTGAGCTATATGCCACTGAGGATATAGCCGATTTGTCGGTATTTTCACTTGTTGATGATAACGCCGACAGAGAGCCTCAAGCATTACCCGCAGTAGCGCTTTCGCAAGGAGAGTTTATTGTTATTCAAGCCATTGATGAAACCGACACACCGCCCGATAATGGTTATTACGTTACCTTTAAACTAGGTAGCGACGACGCTGTTACGCTTTATGAAAATAGCACTGCGGTGTCTGTACTTGATTGGGAAGAAGGCGAAGCCGCTGAAGGTTTTAGCTACGGCTTATACACCGACGGCACCGGCACCGCGCAAACATTAACACCAACACAGGGCGCAGCTAACCAAACAGCCGACACCTCAACACTTGTTACCACGCTAATTGCTGAAGATGCCCCACTGCGTATAAACGAAGTAGTAGCAAAAGACAGCAGCGGCTCCGAGGACTGGATAGAGCTTTATGTAACAAGCAGTAGCGATGTTTATTTAGCTGACTACACACTAAGTGATGACAATAACGAGCAATTTGCCCTACCCGACATTACTTTAGCGCCCGGTGAGTTTTATCGTATTTACGCCAGCACCGATGATTTAGGCGACCTCCCAAGCGTAGCGTTTAAATTAGGCTCAAGCGATACCGTAAGCCTTTACAGTAACAATGTAATTATAGAGCAGTTATCGTGGAAAAAAGGCCAAGCCTTGAGTGGTTACAGCTATGGCCGCTACCCAGATGGCAGCGATGCAACAGCGGTATTAACTCCAACAGAGCTTAGTCAAAATAGCAAAGCAACTCACGGACCACTCGTTATTAACGAAGTGGTGGCAAGCGCTGCAGACGATGGCAACGACTGGTTTGAGCTATACAATAACAGCGAAAATACTATTAACTTAGCCAACTACCAAGTTATTGATGAAAGCGACGACATAGACCCAGTAACCCTGCCCGACATAGATTTATACGCAGGCCAATACATTACTATTTATGCCACCGATGAAGATCCAGGTACTTACTACGTACCCTTTAAACTAGGTAAAGAAGACGAGTTAAGCTTAATACTCAACGATGAAGTAATTGACTACATTGATTGGGACGAAAGCGATGTAGCCACAGGCTTTAGTTACGGCCTAAGTAACAGCACCGACTTTACTCATGCGTTTTTAACCCCTACTCCCGGTAGTGAGAATACCGTTGCAACCGCATTTACACCCACAGCTGTTAATACGCTTTCTATTACAATTACCGACGAAAACTGGCAAGACATTCTAGATAACCCACTTGATGAGGAATATCACGAAACTGCTATTACTTTTAACGGTGTAACACTCGATAGCGTGGCTATTCGCACTAAAGGCGGCTCAAGCTTAAGCAGTGTTGCCAACTCTAGCAGTGACCGATACAGCTTTAAGGTCGACATTAACGAATACGTGTCGGGCCAAAAGTTTTTTGGGCTAAAAAAATTCACACTGCAAAACTCGTTTAACGACCCGTCGTACATGCGTGAAGTAATTGCCTACGACCTAATGGACGAAATGGGCGTACCAACGCCTGAGCATGCTTACGTTAACTTTTATGTAAACGGCCAACTATTTGGTTTGTACTTAATGGTAGAAGCCATAGATGGAGAATTTGTAGAAAAACACTTTGCCAACAGTAACGGCGATTTATACAAGCCTGATGGCACAGGCAGCGATTTATTATGGCTAGGTGACGACATACAAAGCTACACCGACATAAACTTACAAACCAACGAAGACACCACCGATAACGGCGCATTTATTAACTTTGTAGAATCGCTCGATGACGGCGAAACCAGCGCCATAGAGGTAGATACACTTTTACGATATATGTCGGTTAGCACTTCGCTTTCTAATTTAGATAGCTACCACGGTACGCTTGCTCATAACTATTATATTTACGATGACGATGGCGTATTTAGCATTTTGCCATGGGATTTTAACGAGTCATTTGGCACCTTTAACATGAATTGTAATGGCGTAGATGTAAGAGAGCTCTACATTGATGAGCCAGTAAGCGGCGCATTAAATGAGCGCCCGTTAATTGCTAATGTATTTGCCGAGCAAAGCAACCTTGATGTGTACCACAGTTACTTAACGCAACTTATTAATGGTTCACTTTCAAGCGACACATTTAGTGCCCGCGTAAATGAAATAGCCGACTTAATCCGTGAGCACGTACAAAACGACCCCACTAGTTTTTACGGCTCAGATTACTTTGAGCAAAACCTAACCTCTACTACGGGGCAGTTTTACGGTTTAACGTCGTTTATGCAGTACCGCGTAGCAAATATGACCGCGCAGCTTGATGGCACATTGCCTTCAGCCGGCGACGGCAGCGGCTTTTGCTCTAGATAAACAACCCATCCTTCATGCAGTGCCAGCACGCTGGCACTGCACTCTGTAACTTTGCAATTTAATAATCTGAGAAAATTATGACAATTCAAGCACGTTTAAAGGATGAATTTTTTGAAAAGGACGCTTCAATTGCACCTGTAGCAATTACTGCAATAAACACTAAAAATAAGCAGGCCCAACCTGAAAAGCCAACCGCTGATAGCCCATTATCAACATTAATTAACGAGCTACTCACCCCGTTTGAAGGCTACGGATTAAAAGATCTTAATAACGCCAACTTAATGAACCGTGTAGACAGCAAGTTTATGCTGCCACTGTCTTTTTTACCTGAGCTACTAACTCACTTACATGGCCAATACCGTGTGCTTGATATACAAGGTAAGCGTTTATTTTCTTACTATAATCAGTACTTTGATACGCCCGAGCTTGATTTATACAAAGCCCACCATAACGGTAAGCTTAATCGATACAAAGTGCGCCAAAGACGCTACGTTGATACCGCCACCGAATACCTAGAAGTAAAACTAAAAAACAATCAAAGCCGTACGGTTAAAACACGTATCAAGCTCGAAAAAAACAACGAGCAAGCTCATTGTACTGCGTTTATGAAAGAACAAATGAAAAACAGCTTTGCACATTTAAACGTAACCCAACAAAGCGGCTATAACCGAATAGCCTTAGCCAACGAAGAAAAAGCCGAACGCTTAACGCTTGATTTTAACCTGTGGTACAACACCCCAAAAGGCGATAACAAAATAACCCTACCGGGCTTTTTTATTGCCGAACTTAAGCAACGCAAAAAAACAAAACACTCGCCATTTTATAAGCTGATGAGCAAACACCACATATTCCCTGCCTCGTTTAGTAAATACTGCATTGGCTGTGCTTTGCTCTACCCCGAGCGCTTAAAAGTAAACCGCTTTAAACCCGTTTTAGCCCGTTTAAAACACCTTAACTGCACTAACCCGCTTTTACCTTTAGAGAATAATTAAAATGACAAAATTAGATCTTATTTTTCTTTCCCGTTTTTTAGTAAACATCCTATCGCTGGCTGTACTTTGCTATGGCTGTTACTTTCGCATAAGTAAAAATGCAGTGGTGGCAGGCTCGTTTATTTTATTTGGCGTAGGCGTTTTTATTATTACCTTTTTGCTGCACGGCGTTGATATGTCAATGGAATTTGCATTTGGTCTATTTGCCGTATTTACCATGCTAAGGTACCGCACTGAGTCTATTTCGATTAAAGAGATGACCTACTTATTCCTCGTTACAGCCATTGCTTTACTTACCTCTGTAGGGCAAATGAGCTTAATTGAGCTAAGTATTCTTAACGGCATAATTTGCTTAATTGCCTTTGTAATTGACTCAAGCATATTTGTAAAACGCTACGAAGTACAAAGCGTTTGCTACGAGCGCATAGAAAACATAACCCCGCAAAACCAAGCCACACTCATCAACGATTTAAAACTGCGCACAGGCCTAAACGTAGTTGCTGTAGACATAGAGCACATCGACTTTTTAAAAGATGTAGCTCAACTTAAAGTGAGCTACTTAGCCGAAAAACAAACAAAGGTAGCCTAACATGACCTCTAAACTAACTATCTCTACAGTGGCGCTTTCAACACTTTGTTGTTTTGTTAGTAACGCAAGCTTTGCCAAAATTAACGATGATATAGACCTAAGCGGCTATATCATGCTCGACTACAACAAGTTTGATACCTCATTATTAGAGGATCAATACGACAGCAACAGCTCAGAAAGTACCTCAGAAATACGCCGCGCTCGCCTAAGTTTTAAATCAGACATAAGCAAAGACTGGAAAAGTAAATTTCAACTTGGCTTTGCCGATGGCGAAACCGAAATAAAAGACGCCTACCTAGAATACTCAGGCTGGAAATATGCTGATTTAACCATAGGCCAGCAAAAAGAAGGTTTTGGCCTAGAAAAACTAACCAGCTCTCGTAATTTATTAATGCTTGAACGAAGCATGATAAGCGAAGCGTTTTCGCCAGGGCGAAGTTTAGGTATTAGCCTATCGGGAGAGATAGCCTCAGTAAATTGGCAACTTGGTTATTATCAGCCAGACGAAGACGAAGCAACTTCAGCTATTACAGGGCGCGTAGCTTGGGTGCCATGGCAGCAAGATACCAACCTATTACACTTAGGCGTCGCATTTAGTGAGAGGCAGTACGACGGTAACGAATTTAGAGTAAATGAGCCACTTGAAGTTTATACCGCCGACTCATTAATAGAAGGCGATAAAATTAATGCCGATAACCTCTCGCAGCAAGGTATAGAGCTGTTATGGATTAAAGACAGATTGACCATGATGGCCGAGTGGCAACAAGCACAAGTAACCAGTATTGAAGAGTCAACCAATGATTACGAAGGCGGCTATTTGCAATTTGGTTATCAGTTATCGGGCGGATACCGCAAGTATAAAAACGCAAAACTAGGCGCAAGCTCAGAGCCAGGCTGGGAGCTCACTGGCCGCTATAGCTTACTTAAGCTCAAGCAAGAAAACCAAGACGCAAAAACCTACGCACTTGGTGTTAACTACACCGTAAACAAAAACATAAAGTTTATGGCCGACTACATTAAAGCCGACTACTTTAGAGCGGGTGGTACTATCACATCGGGCAATGCAATCTCATTAAGGCTGCAATATTCGTTTTAATGCGTTTGCGTGTTAAGCCAGTTAATCTAAAACTATAAAGCCCTATGCTAAACGTTACGTTTAGCATAGGGCTTTATAGTTACTTAGTAAATAATATTTAAGTTAGTTTATAAATACTAATTACCAGCGCCTGCAAATTGTATTGGGTAATCCATATCGCCGCTGCGGTTAATACTGTTACACAGATTTTTATTAAAACTACCCAGTGATGGGTCGATGGTGTGCTCATTAACTACAATACCGTCACTTCGCCTTTTAACCTCAATAGATCCGATTGTTTTAATCGCTGATAAATTATCGCCTACGTTTTTAAATATAAAATACTCTATGTGTTCAGCAATAGATTCTGCGTTTTCGATATCTCCTTTAACGGCAGGCACTTGGTAGTTAACACCATTACACGTTAAATCATAAACTTTTACTAATTCTAGCTCGTCAGCTCCTTGCACATCAGCAATAACTTTAATCGTGGGCTGCGCTGCTGTTTCAAGTAAGTATTGTGTTTCACTCATTTCGCTTAAAGAAAACGAATCAACGCTTTTAGCTATAGAACAGCCCGATAATAAAGTAAAAACTAAAAACACTGCCCTATTAAAAAACACCTATAAATACCTTATTTCTAAAATTTATTTGCTTAGTATTACCATAACACTAAGAGAGGTTCTAAATATAACCTCTAAACAGCTAAAACAACCTCACTTATATTCTTTCTCATTCAAGCTTGAAACAGGGCTTTATATAAGGCGAGGCTTTGATAAGTGAATTTCCAATAGGAAGTTGGAATATTTCCCATTCAATGCTGGAATTGAGCTTATTTCTCAATTAACGCTGGAAGGGATCACCCGTACGTTGCTAGCCACTCAAGTACATTAAAGGTTTAAGGATATAGTTAATTTGATAGGCGTACTCTGGCAAACTTCGCTAGTGCGACATCAGCAGGCACTGGCCAACCTTGATGTATGAAGTCAAAATTTGACTCTTTTGACCCAAAATTGTTGGCTAAAATAGGCGACGCAGGAGCAAAAGCCCACTGTTTTTAGTCCTTGTTGATTTTCTTGTTAGCAGTACGATAACTCAAACTCTGAATTATTTAAAATACTCTCGATAAGTTTCTGATAGCTATTGGGATTACAAACATAACCAGAATAGTTTTTGTTATTAAAACTAAATTGATGGAGAGAAGAAAGCACAATTTTTTGACTATGCAGATACTCCTCAAATGAGGTAAGACTCACGGCAGAACAAGAAAAATTAAAGAGACCATTTATTGATAATTCAGTTATTACACCTTCAGATACTTGGGTATAAAACCACTGTAATTTAGAAAGTTGATTACTAAGATCTCGTAAACACAAAGATACGGCTTTCTCGGCTGTTTTCGATGAACTTTTGACCAAGGCATTAGATGGAAGATGAATTACACTCCCAATAAAATTTCCTGATTTTTCCTCGATACCTATTTCTAACACTGAACTTTCCTGTACTGCTAACGCTTTGCCAAGGGGCAAATGCGAACGTTGTTGGGCGAAGCCCAGTGAGTATTTGTCCCAGCCGCGCTTTTTGCGGCGAACTTTGGCAACTTGTTAGGTTCCGGTTTTAGGGATGTTACATTTGATCATAAACCAATTCTTTTCGCTTTCGTTAAGCATAGCGAACCCCATATTTTCTTCGCCGAAATGGCAAATTCTTGTTTTTGATGGATTTCCAAAAGAAAAATAGCCTTCTCGACGCTTTCCGCTGTCTTCATAAGAAAATGCCTTCATGACAAACCAAACACCATCAAAGTACTGAAACCAAATTAATTTGATTCCTTTACTTTTAGCGAATGAAATGAATTCATCAAGTCGGCCATCAGAAACTTCTACTTTCTTTTTAGTCCCTTTCATTGAAACGACATTTACCGGCAGGTTTTTACCATCATCTTCATCTATCCACTGAACAAGCTCAAATTTTCCTTTCTCAGCCAACTTAATCAAATGCTCTAAGCTACTATGATGTTTCGACAAAAAGCCTTCTGCTCTTTTTTCTGCCTTGTTTTTGAAAGGATTATACTCGTCAGAACACCCCAGCACTAAAAAACCAACAGCAAGAATCGTGAGTAATCTCATAGGAACCTAACACTTTAGTATTTATGCGACACGCAGTTTGTGTTGCATAATCGCTTGTTGGACTGAGGCGCTACCTGCTCGGTGTGTCAGAGTTGGTGTTGTTTATGCTATGGGAATTTGCTTTTTGGAGGCTCTCACTTTCCTAGCTGATTTAATCAGCTTAGCTAGTGTTATGTAAGCTTTCCCTGCATTG
>NZ_JACJFC010000025.1:0-55448 GCF_014164385.1 Pseudoalteromonas sp. SG43-3 | reverse complement strand
AAAAGTTGCTATTATTGCCTGTATAAGAAAGCTTATAGTAATCATAAATTCTATGGTGAGGGATGGTGTCATGTGGGATCCTAAAATGGTTTGAAATTAGGAATTGACACCATAGTCACTTGTTACCGACAACGCTGACGAAGTGCTACTAAGCGCGCTTCAAAATTTGCACATTACAGCAGAGCCTCCCATTGTATTTATGGCATTGGAAGCTGGGCTTGTGCGTAAAGCAAAGACATTGTTAACAGAGCAATTTAATATACCACGCGGTAATATTGTTTCCTCAGGGTATTGGAAAAAAGGCGTGGATTCAGAAGGCTATAAAAAGCTGCGCCAACGTGATGCACAGCTTGCTTGAATACCTTAGAGCAAAATAACATATACCTATTTTGCTCTAATACCACTGCGTAACTTGAATTGACCTAATAGAAGACCCATTTAAGTGTTTTATGCTAGTGATGTAATACATTGTTAGCATGCATTTTTAGGAGCTGCTATTTTGTTAAATTCCATTCCTTTTTCGTTATTAGAACTTGCCCCCATGATCAAAGGGGACAGCGTTACTAACACTCTTCATAAAAGTACTAAATACGCTCAACGTGCAGATGAGCTTGGCTTTAACCGTTTTTGGCTTGCTGAGCATCATAATATGCCAGGTATAATTTGTGCGGCCACTTCAATTTTGGTTGGTCACATTGCAGGTAATACCAAAAAGATACGCGTTGGGTCAGGCGGTATTATGCTGCCAAACCACTCCCCATTAGTTGTTGCTGAACAATTTGGTACATTAGAGAGCTTATATCCAGGGCGAATAGATTTAGGGCTAGGGCGTGCCCCAGGTAGCGATCCTGTAACGAGTCGTGCATTAAACAACGATATGAGCCGCGCAGAAAATTTCCCAGGTGAGGTAACTGAACTGCAAACATTGTTAGGTCCTTACAATGGTACGCACCTTATACGTGCTATACCGGGGGAGGACACAAACGTTCCGATTTGGTTATTAGGCTCGAGTTTATTTAGCGCGCAACTAGCGGCGCAAAAAGGGTTACCGTATGTATTTGCAGGGCATTTTGCACCGCGCTTTGTGCACGATGCAATAGCGTTGTATAAGCGCGAATTTAAAGCATCAAGCGTACTTGATAAGCCATACGTAATGCTTGCACTGCCTTTAGTGGCTGCAGATACCGACGATGAAGCGCAATATTTATCGACTACTTCTAAGCAACGTGTACTCGAACTTATACGCGGTAATGAGCTGTGGCTAAAACCGCCTGTTGAAAGCATGGACGGGTTGTGGAGCGAACAAGAACGCGCTCATGTAGAGAACTTTTTAAGTCTAAGCGTAGTAGGCGGACATGTAAGTATTAAACACAAGTTAGAGATGATAGCTAAACAGCTAGAAGTGGATGAGTTTATATTTACCAATGATGTATTCGATAGTGAAAAACGCCACCGTGCACTCGAAATTTTAATGGAAATAAAACACTAAAATATAGTTAGTTAAGCAAGCGTACACTCTGGGCTTGTTAATATACAGACATCATCAAAAGTTAAACTTTTTTAACTCATTTTATTAACTTTAAGTGATGTCTGTATTTGTTATTTAAATATTCAAAGTAAATTTGATTGCTATTTTTAGTAAATATTTTGCTTTATATACCGTTCTGTTTTTTCAATTGAACTGATTTAAACAATCAATTTTAAGATATCACTTTTGTTTTTTATAATGTAGCTATTAAACCAGACATCATAAAATTAAAGGCAGGTACACCGTGAACTCTCTAAACACCGCAACAGCTAATTCAGTTAACAAAACAGCGCAGCCAAAAGTTGCTCTGATTGCTGAAGGTGGCGGGCAGCGAGGGATATTCACAGCTGGCGTACTTGATGCTTGGTTAGAGCAAAGCTATGACCCTTTTGATTTATTCATTGGTACTTCAGCGGGTTCGCAAAACTTAACTAGCTACTTAGCGCGCCAAAAAGGCTACGCTAAACGCCTGATCAGAGGGCTTTCGCGTAATAAGCGTTTTTTTCAGCTTGGTCGTGGATTAGTGGGTAAGCATATAGTTGATTTAGATTGGTACTTTGACAAAACCACTGAAGTAAACAGAGCTATAGATTTCAAAACAGCGAAAACTAGTTTAGGTGAGCGTGAACTACTTATAACAGCCACAAATGCACGAGATAGAAAAGCTTATTACTTATCGCCTACAGGTGATAGTGGTCAATGGCGTGATCTGTTAAAGGCTTCTAGCGCACTTCCGTTTTTATACAAACAAGGTGTAAAGTTAACACCTTGGTTAAACGCAAAAGCAGCGAATGAAACACATATTGTTGAAGAGCAAGCACAGAGCGATTTTTATCTAGACGGCGGTTTAGCCGCTCCACTCCCCGTGCGTGAGGCTTACAACCGAGGTGCTCGTAAAATTGTTGTAATAAGAACGGTTGACGCTAATTTTCAAGCGCAATCTGCATGGGTGCAAAAGCTAAGAACATTTGCTATAGCATCAGGCTATTGTCCAAAAACATTGGACTACTTGATACAGCACGAGAAAGCGTATTTAGATGAGCTTGAGTTTATTGCAAATCCACCAAGTGATGTGGAAATAATACAAATTTTTGCAGACGAAAAACTACATAGCAAATTATTAGGTAGTTCAAATAACGATTTACGTTTTGATCATAAATTAGGCTTAGCTGCAGGTCGCTCTTATTTAGCGCAGCAAAGCCAATTTGAGATCAGCAATACGCATAACTACTCACAAAGCGAGTATCGTTACAATTAAGCAAATTGGATACCCAAATCATGAATAATACTGCGACTTAAAGTTGCAGTAATATTTATTTAAATGCCTTTTATTTAAATGACACCCACCCTAATTTGTACATTTATTGACCCCTGGATTCTAATTGGAAGTGCCTTGTGAATACTTAAAACATTATAAATGGGTGTCATTTAAGTATTCTTTTAAATATTAAAAATAACTTAAGTTGATGAGAGTAATATGCTCGTTTCACTATTTAAAATACCGTCTATTTCTCTTACTTGCCTAAGTACGCCATCAAACTCACTTAAATTCGCGGCCTGTATCTCTGCTACCAAATCCCAAGCACCATTGGTAGTGTGCAATTTTGTAAGTTCGGGTATACCACGCATAGTTTTAATAACTTGAGAAGTTGATTTACCAATCACTTCCACCATCATAATTGCACGAACGGCTTCGGTTTCTATGTGTTCATGCACTCTTATAGTAAACCCCAAAATAGCGCCTGAACTCACTAATCGATCTAATCTATTTTGCACTGTCCCGCGTGATACATTTAAAGAACCGGCTAAAGCTGAAACCGAAGCGCGGCCGTCTTTTCGTAATTCAGCTATTAAAGCATTATCAAGAGAGTCATAAATATAAGGAGTCATAAATCAAACCTTTAAAAGAAGTTACTGACCAAAATACATAAATTGTACATAACTGCATAGCAAAATGATAAAAATTAGTACTATTTGTGTAATTAATTGCCATATTAAATAGCATGAAGCCTCGCTAAACTTGTTTTAAATTAACTAATACATTTATTCAAGAGGTTTTATCATGAGTCATTTTATAGCACAGCCAAAACAAGGCGTTCCATTTGTTAGCGTTCAGGCAATGGTTAAGCTTATAAATAGCTTAGGGGTCGAAAACGTTTTGCTAGATCTAACACATAAATTAGAAACCGACTTTGCCCGTTGGACTGAGTTTGATAAGTCACCTCGCTATGCAGCACACTCACCAGAGGGTGTAATAGAGCTAATGCCAGTGAGTGATGGCCAAATGTTCAGCTGTAAATATGTAAATGGTCACCCAAAAAACACCTTTAGAGAACTTCAAACAGTCGCTGCATTTGGTATTTTAGCCGATGTAGATAGTGGTTATCCGGTAATGATCAGCGAAATGTGCCTACTAACAGCGCTACGTACAGCGGCTACATCGGCGCTGGTGGCTAAGTATTTAGCACCAAAAAACTCAACAACACTTACATTAATTGGTAATGGGGCACAGTCTGAGTTTCAGGCACTGGCATTTAAAGCTGTATTGGGCATAACACATATTCGTTTATACGATATAGATGCAAACGCGTCTAAAAAAGCATTTACTAATTTAAGTGCTTACGGGTTAAACGTAACTATTTGTAATAGCGCACAGGAAGCTGTGCAAGGTGCGCACGTTATTACAACCTGCACTGCCGATAAAACCAATGCTACAATTTTAACAAACGACATGATCCCACAAGGTGTGCACATTAATGCCATAGGTGGCGATTGCCCAGGTAAAACAGAGTTAGATGCTAAATTACTCGAGCGCGCTAATGTATTTGTAGAGTACGAGCCACAAACTCGAATAGAGGGCGAAATACAACAAATGAGTGAAAGCTTTGTTGTAACTGAGTTTCATAAAGTCGTTAATAAGCAATCGCTTGGCCGTACTAGCCAAGACGAATTAACTATTTTTGATGGTGTAGGCTTTGCGAGCGAAGACTTTACAGCGCTTGTATTTATACGCGATCAACTTATTAAAAGCGGTGAATTTACATTGCTCGATTTAATTACACAGCAAGCCGATCCGCGCAACTTGTTTTCGGTACTTAATACAGAGCAAACATCAGCACAAGAGCACGTAGCATGAGCCACGTAAATCAAGCTCCGAGTGCGGTTGTTATGGTACGTCCGCATCACTTTACGTCTAACCCACAAACAATGCTCGACAATGCATTTCAAAGTGAATGCTTAGCACCAAATCAAAGTGAACAAGCATATAGCGAAGTCACAAATGCAGTAAAATTATTAAAAAATGAAGGGGTAAAAGTTCACCTTTTTGAAGATGAGCAAACACACACTCCCGATTCAGTTTTTCCTAACAATTGGTTTTCAACTCATCAAAGTGGGGAATTAATAATCTACCCAATGTTTGTAGAAAACAGAAGGTTAGAATATCGAAAAGATATTATTGATTTTTTAACGGATCACTATAAAGTGACGGTTGTGACTGATTATGCGCATTTAGCGAAAGAAAATTCATTCCTAGAAGGCACTGGTTCACTGGTTATCGATCATCAAAATAAACTCGCTTACGCGGTAGAATCAAAAAGAACTACCAAGTCGGTGGTTAATACAATATGTGAGCAATTAAAACTATCACCCATAGTGTTTAACGCATATGACGAGCAAGGAACTGCGGTTTATCACACTAATGTTTTAATGTGTATTGCTACAAAATTTGTAATGATCAGTTTAAATATGGTGCCAATTGAACAACATGCACAGTTAGCTAAACATTTTTTGAAAAGCCATCATCAAGTTATCGATTTAACGCTTGAGCAAATTAATAACTTTTGTGGCAATGCTATTGAACTACAAGGTAAAAATGGTCGTATTTTAGCCTTATCGCAAACTGCGTTTAATGCACTTACACCGGCACAAATAACAGTTATACAAAAAACGGCTAAGCTTGTGCCATTACCTATACCTACTATTGAGTCGGCTGGTGGCTCAGTTAGGTGCATGATTGCAGGAGTTCATTTGCAAAATAAATAATGTATAGTTTTAAGGCAGCTTAGCTGCCTTATTTACATTAAATTTTTAGTCGATGTCGCAAGCAAAAGCCGTTATACCCAAAAAAGGGTATTAATATAAAAAATATAAGAAGGAATTAGCAATGTTCGATACCGTCGTCAAAAGCGTAAACAACCTTTTGTGGGGAGAAGGCCAGGTACTTATTTATATACTCTTGTTTACGGGGGTATGGTTTTCAGTACGACTAAAAGCAATTCAAATACTTAAATTTAAACATATGTTTAGCCTTTTAAAAGGCAGTAGCAAATGTAAAAAAGACGACATTTCATCATTTCAAGCGTTGTGTACAGGGCTTTGTGCACGGGTAGGTACCGGTAATTTAGCCGGTGTGGCGGTTGCAATTTCACTTGGCGGCAGCGGCGCTATATTTTGGATGTGGGTAATAGCCATATTGGGTATGGCTACAGGCTTTGCCGAAAGTGTACTTGGGCAAGTATATAAAGTGCGCGATAGTGGCGGCGAGTTTAGAGGGGGCCCTGCGTATTATATTCAACAAGGTTTGGGTAGCCGGGCGTTTGCAATTGTGTTTGCTGCGTGTTTGTTTTTAGGTTACGGCTTTACGTTTAGCGCAATGCAAACGAACACAATTACCGACGCACTTAATTACGCGTTTGAAGTTCCTACATTTTATTCAGGCATGGTTATTACCGTGCTAGCCGGCTCAATTATACTCGGTGGCTTTAAAGCAATTGCCCGGTTTGCAGAGCGTGTTGTGCCAATAATGGGCATTGTGTTTGTACTTGCTGCGGTAATTATTACGATTATAAATTTCCCGCAAGTACCCGCCATGCTTAAAGATATATTTTTATCAGCGTTTGGTTTACAAGAAGCAGGCGCCGGTGCAATGGGCGCTGCCATTAAAAACGGTATTCAACGTGGTTTATATTCTAATGAGGCCGGTGCAGGTAGTGTGCCGCATGCTTCAGCAAGTGCCAGCCCAATACCTAATCACCCTGTAACGCAAGGTTACATACAAATGCTAGGCGTATTTTTCGATACAATAGTACTGTGTAGCTGTACCGCGGTGATCATTTTATTAGCCGATATAGACATAAGCGGTGAAATGGAAGGCATTCGTTTAACACAAAGCGCGATGACCGCTCATTTAGCACAAGGTGGTGTTTACTTTGTAGCAGCCGCTATAACCTTATTTGCTTTTACATCGGTAGTGGCAAACTACGCCTATGCAGAGAGCAACTTGCACTTATTTAAGCTCGACAACAAAGTAGGGCGCGGCATTTACACTTTGCTTTATTTATCAATGATGTTGTGGGGCGCATCGGCCACATTAAAAGAAGTCTGGGATTTAGCCGATATTGCCTTAGGGTTAATGACAGTGGTTAACGTTATCGCTATTATACTATTAACGCCGACTATTTTGTCTGTTACGAGCGATTACCACGCACAAAGAGACAAAGGTCTAGAGCCCGAATTTAAAGTAAAAGATGTAAAAGTACAGGGCAAATGCGAAGACGGCATTTGGGACTAGTTCAGCACACTTAACTATAAAAAGCGGTTTTATGGCAACATAAAGTCGCTTTTTAATTTGCATAAATATTCACTTTCAGTGTTGTAAAATAACAGAAGCAACCAAAATAAAAGGGCACAATTTTTTAGATGATCGAGATTCACGCAGGGAAAACAGCGGCTAAAATTATTAACGAACAGGGCTTTAAACCTGAACTTTTCACCTCTTTTTTAGGTGCAAGTGGCGGTCCTAAATGGTTTACATTATTTGGCTTAGATAAATATATTTTTGGTGAATTTTTTAAAAACCGCACCCAACCACTTAATTTAATTGGCTCATCTGCTGGCGCTTTTCGCTCTGCGTGTTTTGCACAAAACGATCCTGTTGCTGCGATTGAGCGATTAGCAAAATCGTATTCGCAAACCCGATATTCAAGTAATAAACCAACACCAAATGAAATAACAATAAAAGCGCGCGCATTACTTGAAGATGTTTTTGGCGACAACGGCGTCACCGAAATTATAAATAACCCAATATTTAAAGCGCACTTTATAGTAGCTAAATCGAATGGCTTTATTGCCAGCGAAAATAAATTAATACAGTTAATGGGTTTATCAAAAAGTTATATGTTAAACCGCGTTAACCGAAAATTATTAGGCTCGCAATATGAGCGTTTTATATTTGGCCCAGCAACAAGTGACTTATCAATTACCGACACCTACAATTTTAAAACGCAAAACATAGCGCTTACTCAACATAATTTAAAAGATGCGTTACTGGCATCGGGCTCTATACCACTTGTTATGCAAGGCATAAAAAATATTGCAGGCTCACCGCAAGGTATATATCGCGATGGCGGAATAATTGATTACCACTTTGATTTAAAAATTAATAACCCAGGCTTAATTTTATATCCGCATTTTAATAGCGATCCGAAAGCAGGGTGGTTCGATAAAAATTTAAAACGTAAAGTGTCACCACTTAATTATGACAATGTAGTGATGATCACCCCATCAAAAGAATTTGTAGCGAGCTTACCCTACGGAAAAATTCCAGATAGAAACGATTTTACCGATCTTGATGCAGACACGCGTATTAAATATTGGAATATAGTTTTTAGTGAAACAGAAAGGCTAGCTGAAGCGTTTGATAAAAAGTTAAAAATGTTATTAATTTTTAAAAATAAAACTATATTTTATTAGTTGCTATAAGAAGTCAGTTAACATAATTAATTTTAATCGTGTTAACAGACTTCTTCTATAACATTTAACCCAAGCTTTTAAAGTCGTAAGAATAGATGTAAATGGTTATTTAGATATCTCTTCAATGTACTCCTGAAGTTTATTTTCAGCATTATCCTTACCAAATAGAATTTGGCAGACTTCATGTAAACCAGGATCTGAAAGAATATCTTCTTTTCTTACAACCAGTGAAATTTTAGAACGTCGACGTAAAAAATCACTGAGTTTAGTTATCATTTCCCGCTCAGCAGCGTGTTCAATTTCCACACGTAAGTACTCCGAATTCTTAATAAGGAGTTCGCCTTTTTCAGGTGCTTCACGAATTTTTTCTAGCATGTTAATCGCATTTCTGCCGTAACGTCTCCAAAACCGCTTACTAAGTACCTCTGTAGATGTTTTAGGTGTTAAACCATCCAAATTCATTAATTTTGCACGATGCATGAACTCATTTTTAACGGTGTCGTCAGGTTCACCGTACCATTTGTAATCTTCATAAGGTAACTTAATACCTAATCCAGTGACTAAATCAGCCACTTCATCGCCTACATTAATACAATCTGTTAGTTTTCCGCCAAAGATAGAAAGATATTTTTGATCACTATTTGTATCTATAGCGTGCTTGCGTGATAATTGCACCCAGTCAGCCTTACCATTACCGTCTTTTTTAATTGCTAATGGTCTAACTCCACAGCGCTCGGCTATAATATCACTTTTTGTAATTGGCTTTTCTAACTCTAATAATTTGTTAGCATTATCAAGCACAAAGTTTCGATCCTCATCAGTCACTTGTGAGTGCGGACTATGAACTTGTGTATCGGTTGTACCAATACACGTTTTTGGGCCCATGGGGATCACAAAAAACAACCGACCATCATCTGCAAAAAACGTCAGTACTTTGTTACTGTTAGTTACCTTATCAACAATAAGGTGAATACCTTTTGAAAATACATGGTGATGTGCTGTGGTTTGACTATTTGTATTGTTAATAGGATCAACAAATGGGCCTGCTGCGTTAATAATAACTTTAGAGCGGATAGTAAACTTCTCTTTAGACATCTCGTCTACTGCATTTGTAGTCCAAATATCATTAGAGCGAGTAGAGCCCTGCGAACTTACGTAGTTAGCGGCAATACACCCATGGCTCATACTAGAGCGAATAAAATTGAAAACAAAACGAGCATCGTTATCCAATAAAAAGCTGTCTGAATATTCAAATCCAGCCTCTACATTTTTTGTGTTAATGACTGGCTCTGATGATTTTATTTTTTTTGCATTGAGGTATCTAGGAGATTTAGTAAAAAAACGTCCCATAAACCAATAGAGAATAGTACCTAAATAAACAAAGAATGCCGGAAATCTAAAGCCTTTTTGGATACTTGTAAAAAAGCGAATTTCTTTAACAGTAGAAGGATAGCTACGCATTAAATGGTTTCTACTTTTACAAAGTTTATTAACCAAATTATATTCATGACTTTCTAAATATTTTATGCCACCCCAAGCTAAATTTGATGAGTTTGAACTAGTGAAACCGGCAAAATCACCTTTGTCTATCAAGGCAACTCTAGCGCCCTTAGCGGCTAAAGCGGCAGCAGATACAGCACCGTTAATACCCCCTCCAATAATCAAAACATCATAAATATCTTGGGGAAGTTTTTTAATATTGTTGTCTCTAAGTTGACTCATTTGTTGAATTACCTATTTTAATATCAAGCTATTTAGACCAGCTCAATTAAATTTAAAGTATTAATGTCCTAAACGGTATTTATCGTGCTATCAAAACTTATACTAGGCATGCAGGTAAGTAAGTATACGAGTAATAATAAAAATACTTTCGATATTTTTATTATTTAACTCAAGATTTGTTACCCAACATTTAAGTACTTGATACAAGTAAGCCTTCAAACGAAATCAATTGATCTGATTAACAAGGATGACCAAGCTACTGCAGATAACTATTGTATTTTAAGACTCTGAATAGCTATAACAGTACGAAGTTATTATTTACTTCGGTTTTCTTTTTATTAAAAATAACATTTAATAACGAACATTTGCAAACATTAAAGTACATAAATGAAAATTAGTCTAGCTATATCAAACCCACCGTAAAGCAATAAAAAACTTAGGAGTTTAATTTTTTCCGCTATAGTTTTTTGACACCCCATTAAATCAATAGTTACTACGGCGTTTTGATATCCGATAAATCAAGCAAGGCTGGGCCAGTTGGAGGTATATTGTTAGCTATCTTTATTTTTCTTGATACAACAGCTATTGCCGGCTGAAAAGCGCTTGTTATATCGATTGTATGTCTCTTTGGTTTCTTATCATTAAAGCCACAAATAGTTTTACCATCTATGGCTATAACGCCAACGTTTGTTGCTATATGTGCAGCCTGTGTCCAACGTATAAAATTTTGTTGTAATATCTATCCTATTAAAAGCATGATCATTTTATCTCGCGGATTCAAATCTGAAGTGCATAACGTTTAGGCGGCTTTAGCCGCCAAGTGATCCTGCATCAATTTTGCAGGCGTTTCAAATCCAAGTGTCTTCCTCGGACGATTATTAAGTTGCTCAAGTACTGGTATAACTTGCGCTGGTGTTACCGCCTTAAAATCTGTGCTCTTCGGCCAATACTGGCGTAGTAATCCATTCGTGTTTTCATTCAATCCGCGCTCCCATGAGTGATAAGGGTGAGCAAAATAAACAGGAACACTTAAAGCCTCTGTGATTTGCTCGTGATAAGCGAACTCTTTTCCATTGTCAGCCGTGATGGTATGAAGCGCTGACCTATATGGCCTTAATAGTTCTATCGTCGCCGCAGTGACGGCTTGTGCTGTTTTGCCTGCCACCTGCGTTGATACAGTGAATTGGGTGACCCGCTCTACAATGGTAACAAGGGCGCCTCGATGACCTTTACCTATGACGGTATCTATTTCCCAATCTCCGATACGACCTTTCTCATCAACTATTTGTGGGCGTTCTTCAATGCTAACGCGATTTTTTATTTGCCCTCGGTTTGTTTTACCATGACTGCGCTTGTGATATTTCTTACCGTGTCGGCACAGATGTAGGTATAACTCACCACCTGCTTTTTTATCTTCCCAGATATACAGATAAATGCATTCATGGCTGACAGACCGTTCACTTTCTTTACGCAACCATCCCGTTATTTGTTCAGGGCTCCACTTCTCATTAAGCTTCTGGGTAATTAAAGCCATCATTTCAGGTGTCATCTTAAGCGGTTTTCTTACACTTCTTCGGCGAAACAAAGCCCGCTCATGAGCTTGTTTGTGTCTGTAACCTCGCTTACCTGTATTTCTAGAAAGCTCTCTTGAAATCGTAGATTGCGATAAATTAGTTAGCTCAGCAATACTTTGTTGCGTAAAACCACTTTTCTTTAGAACGGCGATCTGGCATCTTTGCGCATAGGTCAGTTGTTTGTAATGTCTCATTGTAAAATCTCTTGCCGGAGAAAAAGTAGTTAGCTTATGAGCAACTGACCACTTAATCTACCCAAAACAAGTTATGCACTTACAATTTGAATCCAGGTCTTCTTAAATAACTCTCTACGTTAAAAATTATTAATAGCTGACAGAATAGGGGCAGGAGGGGGAGCAATACAGGAAAATGCAGAGAGCAATTGGAGATAACAACTCTATGTCATAATTTTTCTTTGTCATCGCGCTATTTCCTCAGCGCTATAATAGATCACTAATTTAATACAATAGGTATGACTTTTCAGATGATATAGGTGAATAGTACCATCTATAGTGTTGTGAACTGGAAGACTACTTTCAAATGAGACATATTTTTCAAGCAAATCAATCTCATTATTAGCAACGTATTCAATGTTTTTCATCCATCTTCGGTGCAGATCACACCTACAACGAGAATGAATAAGATAGCATGAAGCTTATATTCGACTTTAGATTGCAGTTATTCGTCGGATATTATTGAAAAATGTTCATCAAAAATTAATTGTATGGGACTTCTATTTATAAGAAACCTATTCGATCATGCTGTAGCTAAAATGGAAAGCTCATGATTTCCCCATGATGAGGGAAAATCTATTTAACTGTTATGTTAAGCTTTTACCGAGCGATATGCAGTTCGACATCGTGCTCATTGAGTAAAGTAAGTATACTTTCGGGTGGCTGAGCATCGGTAATAAAGTTATCTGCCTGTGAGATATTACCTAATTTTACCATCGCATACCGACCGAATTTAGAGTGATCTGCAGCAAGTAAAACTTTACGTGAATTTTCAATGATTGCCTGGGCTACGCGCACTTCACGATAGTCAAAATCAAGTAACGCACCATTTTCTTCTATGCCACTAATACCTATAATGCCAAAATCCATACGAAATTGTTTAATAAAATCCTCTGTGGTCTCACCAATAATCCCGCCATCTCTGTGCCTAACTTCTCCACCTGCGATAAGTACAGAAAAATCTTTCTTAACACCTAATATAGCCGCAACATTAAGATTATTAGTTACAACTTTCAAATTTTCATGACCAAGAAGTGCTTTCGCGATTGTTTCTGTTGTAGTGCCTATGTTTATAAATAAGGAAGAGCCATTAGGTATCATACGAACTACATGCTGTGCTATTTTTTGTTTAGCTTCTAAGTCCATGATTTTTCTAGTTTGATATGCTGTATTCTGAATGCTTGAAATGGCACTAGCGCCGCCATGATGACGTCTCAATTTATTTAAATTAGCAAGATAAGCCAGATCTCGTCTTATTGTTTGTGGTGTAACTTCATAATGACTTACTAGTACTTCAATAGAAATTGAATCTCTTTCTTTTAATAATTTTAGTATGGATTCGTGTCTTTGGTCTTGAGTCATTTTTTTCGCATTTTAAATTTAGTTAATAGTAAATTATAGGTTAAGAGCTAACAAATGAAAATCACATATAAATAATTATATATTAAAGTTGTATTTTTGTTGTATGTAGCAATTAATCCATGTAATAGTACAAAAACGAAAATAACCGAAAGTAAAAGTGAAAAAATAATGAATAACTATATCCTTTCAATTGATCAAGGTACGACTAGTTCTAGAAGTGTGCTATTTGATTTAAATGGTAATATTGCATACCTAGAACAACAAGAATTTGACCAGCACTTTCCAAAAGATGGTTATGTAGAACATAAACCAGAAGATATTTGGGCTTCTGTACAGCAAACAATGACAGCTGTAATGAAACACCTAGACCCTCAACACGATAAGGTTATTGCCATTGGTATTACTAACCAACGTGAAACGACAATAGTATGGGATAAAATTACTGGTGAGCCCGTTTATAACGCGATTGTATGGCAAGATAGACGTACGTCAGAGTTATGTAATGATTTAAGGGCCGCAGAAAAAGAAGAGTTAATTAGAAAAAAAACCGGCCTTTTAATAGACCCATATTTTTCTGCAACTAAAATAAATTGGATTTTAGAAAATTGTCCCGATGCTAGAGAAAAAGCAGAAAAAGGCGATTTAATCTTCGGTACTGTCGACACTTATTTATTGTGGAAATTGACAGGCGGAAAAGAGCACCGCACAGACGCAACGAATGCTTCGCGAACTATGCTCTTTAATATTCATACCCAAGAATGGGACGTGGAATTACTTGAACTTCTGAATGTGCCAATAGAGATGTTACCAGAAGTAATGGATTCATCAGATGATTTTGGTGTAACAGATGAACGCTATTTAGGTTACGAAGTACCTATTCTTGCAATGGCAGGAGACCAACAGGCAGCGTTATTTGGGCAAACTTGTTTTCAACCAGGAATGGCTAAAAGTACCTATGGTACAGGATGCTTTATGATGGTTAACACTGGCGATAAAGTACTTGAATCTGAAAATAGACTTCTCAGTACAGTAGCTTATAGATTAAATGGGAAACCAACTTATGCGCTAGAGGGGAGTATTTTTATTGCAGGTGCTGCAATTCAATGGCTTAGAGACGGTCTACAATTAATCCAAAAAGCTGAAGAAACAGAGTCACTTGCATGCAATACCTCACTAGATCACGGTATATATATGGTACCCGCTTTTACAGGATTAGGTGCTCCTTATTGGGATTCTAATGCGCGAGGTGCAATTTTTGGCTTAACCCGAGATACGGGTATAAAAGAGATCGTAACAGCTGGATTACAATCAGTTTGTTTTCAAACTAAAGACCTTCAAAAGTCAATGGAAGCTGATGGCGTAAGACCACAGGTACTAAGAGTTGATGGCGGTATGGTAATAAATGGCTGGCTTATGCAATTTTTGTCAGATGTTTTAGGAGCCGAAGTTGACCGTTCGACCATAAGTGAAACTACTGCTTTGGGTGTAGCTTACTTAGCAGGTTTAAAAGCGGGTGTATTCCCATCACTTGAATCATTAGCGACTAACTGGAATTGCGATAAACGATTTGTTCCTAACATGACTAAATCAAAACGTGATGAATTATATGCCGGATGGTGTAATGCGGTAAAAAAAGTACAAAGCGAATAATAAGCCGCTTAACTATAAAACCATAGCAACATATCTATTAAGGTTTATTAGTGGAGACTATTTTTATGATACCACTAAATACTCCAAGCGTAAAAATAAATAAGTTGATACTTATCTTATGGTAATTTTCAGCTGTAAAAAAGTTTCAAAATATTCATGGTTTATACTTATGCAATAGATATCATTATTGAGGGTGGTTTTATGTTTATAATTAATAAGGAATATTAAAATGTCACCTTTCTTAGCTGAAATACTAGGAACTGCACTGCTTATTTTAATTGGGGGCGGGGTTGTAGCCAATGACATACTAAAGAAAACACTAGGCCATGGCGGCGGTTGGATGACGATTACCACTGCTTGGGGACTTGGTGTTTTTATCGGCGTGGTTGTTGCCGGTCCCTATAGTGGAGCACACCTTAACCCTGCAGTAACAATAGGCTTAGCCGTAGCTGGATCATTTCCATGGTCCGAAGTTCCAAGTTATATTTTAGCGGAATTTATTGGCGCGATGGTTGGCGCTTCGTTAGTTTATGCAGTTTATAAAGATCATTTCGATGCCACTGACGATCCCACCTTAAAACGAGCTGTTTTCTGTACATCTCCAGCTATACCAAATACGTTTAGAAATATACTTAGTGAAATAATAGGGACCTTCGTTTTATTAATTTGTGTTTTTTACTTCTCTTCAGCTGAAATTGACGATGGCTCTGGCGTAAAAATAGGCTTAGGTTCAATAGGCGCTATACCTGTTGCTTTTGTTGTTTGGGGTATTGGACTTTCTCTGGGTGGGACTACTGGATATGCAATAAATCCAGCTCGAGATTTAGGCCCGCGAATTGTACATTCTTTATTACCAATAAAAGGTAAAATTGATAGTAACTGGGGTTACTCATGGATCCCGGTAGTTGGTCCAATAATAGGGAGTGTTTTAGCAGCTTTATTATATATATTAGTTAAATAATTGAAATATAGTTATTTAATTTTACTAAAAAATGATTATACACAGACTACTTTTCTGAACACACAAAAGAAAAATATAATTTATATAAGCAATATAGTTAAATAAAAAAGGGCGTGTAGCCCTTTTTTATTTAAAGCTAAGGCTATTACCAATACAAAAATATAAATAAAAAAGTATAAAAAATTTATATATCGCGACGGCGGAATTATCGATTACCACTTTGACTTAAAAATTAATAACCCAGGCTTAATTTTATATCCGCATTTTAATTCAGAGCCAAAAGCAGGGTGGTTTGATAAAAATTTAAAACGTAAAGTATCACCACTTAATTACGACAACGTAGTGATGATTACCCCATCAAAAGAATTTGTAGCAAGCTTACCTTACGGAAAAATTCCAGACAGAAATGACTTTACCGATCTCGATGCCGATACACGCATTAAATATTGGAATACCATTTTTAGTGAAACCGAAAAATTGGCTGAAGCGTTTGATAAAATACTTTCACGCCAAACTAAGTCGTAAAATTATTAAATATCATTTAATAATTGCCTGAAGATTTAAACGCTGTTAAATTCTTAGTAGGAAATGTAAAAATTAATTAGATGTATGATGAAAACTCTGTACATTTTTTTACAACTTTAAGTTTGTAGGTTTAAATGAAATATGAAGAAAAGCTTTTAGCTATTTTAAAAGAAGCTAGTGTATTAACTATCGGAGAAGCCGAAGAATTCCTGAGGTCCAATTTAGAAAAACTGCATGAAACTGGAGAGCTATCATTAGGTAATGACAAAGATCTATCAGGTAAACCTTTAGAGTTAAGGGTTAAAGAACTTTTTAAAAAAGCGGGTTTCAATATTAAAAACGGTAGAAATGGATATGAAGATTTTACTATCTCTCCAGATAATAACTTCTCAATCCAAGATAGTATTGTAATTGAGGTTAAATCTTCTAAAAATATATCTCCAAAGTTAAGTGATCTTAGACAGTTAGATGACTGGGTTTTTAACTTATCAGGTGAAGAAAATGCTAGAAAACATGGGCTCGGGTCTTCTGAGCAGTTCACTTGGAGTGGTGGTATGACTAAACATCCAACACCACATAAAGGATTATTTATCTTCAATGGCCCAATTGGACATGACTTTAATGAACGTCTTAATAAATTTATTCATCCATCACAATTAGACTTTTTAAACAAAAGAAACTTCTGCGCTATTAGTCTTAATAAACTGGTTTACCTCCTTAGTGGGGATAAAGAATCTGCTTGGAATGCTATTCATGAAACAATAGGAGAATTTAACTAAGAGACCTGACCTAAATAATTGAAACTCTCATTATCTAGGAATTGTATTTCAACCCATAAAATACGTTATGTTAAATTGAATGGGTTTTAATAAAGCGAGCGTGATTATGCAAACCAGCTCGCTTTTAAGAGAGTAATTTGGTGGTTAATTAAGCTCTGAATCAACCCAAAACTTGGTACCTTTTAATACAGCTTGTAGTGCAAGGCCATTTTCGGTTACAGAATATACAGTCACTTGATCTGCAATCGCTTCGGCAACCAATGCACCGCCTTTATCTTCATATTTAGCTGCTGCATCAGCGTTTCCGCCAAATGCCCAACCATGTTCAATAAATCTATTTAGTGCAGCTTGATTATGAAAAACCATTACAACGTTAAAATCTTTTACACCTAAACCAAGCCCTAAACCGGCTTCACCCATATTCATGTAAGTCGATTTACCAGTAAGGTTATTTTTAACTACGCCGTAACCGCCACCAAAACTGGCTAAAACAACATTTACGTTCGCGTTATCAAAAACAGCGTAACCAGCCGAATTAGCAATTTGTTTTTTAACGTCAGGTTTTTCAGCGTATAATTTATCTAATGTATTTGTTTTCATACTTTGTACAAGTGAACGTTTTTCGCTTGGTGATGCACTACCTGTAGTAGCACACCCAGTTAACGCAACAGTTAAAGCCAGTATGCTTAGTATAATTAGTTTTTTCATAATGTTTTCCTTAATAAGATATAGCAACCAACAACCATAGAATAATCACAGTATTAAAATAATTAGAGCTTTACTATGTCCAATACTAGACAGTATCGGACTTTAACGTTATTCTGTAAACCTATTATTTAATTGAATATTTATACATTATGCTTGTTGCTTTGGTTGATACGTTAAAACAATTAAGATATCAAATTGCCCATCTAGATGACGGTACTCTAAATTCAGAATACCCAGAACTTGCATCCTTTATACAGGAAGTTTACTTGACTGTAACTGAATCAAAAGCCGATCTGACATTCTTATATCAGTTTTTATATGTTTATGGCAGAAAATCAGAAGCGACTTATAGCCGTTTTCGAAATGAACTTGAACGCTTTTATTTATGGTCGTGGTTAATAGCAGAAAAATCAGTATTCGATTTAAAACGTGAAGATATTGAAGCTTACGTTGATTTTATGGTTGAACCTGATAAAGAATGGGCTGCAACTTCAGTGCAATGGCGTTATAAAGATGAGCAAGGAATTCGTAGATTAAATCAAAATTGGCGCCCTTTTATGCTAAAAGAATCGACTGCCAGCCAACAAACTTTATCGGCCATGTTTACTGCCTTAAATGTATTTTATAAGTTTGCCCTACTCGAAGAAAAAACATTCGCGAACTTTGTCCCTGTTGTTAAAAAAAATAGCCCGTATTTAGTTGTTCAATCACAAATTCAAATTCCTGATACATTAAGTGATATTCAATGGGAATACGTTTTTGGTGTAACGCGTGATTTATGCGAACATAACCCTGATTTAGAGCGAAATTTGTTTACGCTTGCCTGCTTAAAAGGTCTTTATTTACGAATTTCAGAATTATCTGAGCGCCCACAATGGTCGCCGGTGATGTCTCATTTTTGGCAAGATAATGATGGATTTTGGTTTTTACGTATAATGGGTAAAGGTAATAAATTACGAGATGTAACCTTAAGTGATGATTTTGTTGAATATTTAAAACGATACAGATTATATCGAGGTCTACCTGCCCTTCCTCGGGTTGATGAATCTGAGCCGTTAGTTCATAAAATTCGCGGTCAAGGTGGTATGACCGTAAGGCAAATTAGGCGTTTAGTTCAACAAAGTTTTGATTATGCTCAGCAATCATTACTTAATGATGGTTTTAAAGATGACGCTGAACAACTTGGCGCTGCAACTGCACATTGGCTTCGTCATACTGGTGCTACACATGATGCGCAAACCAGACCGCTCAAACATTTATCAGAAGATTTAGGCCATTCTAAAATTGCGACTACCGATCAAATTTATATTCAAACAAATATTAAAGAGCGAGCAAAATCAGGACTTAAAAGGAAAATTTAATGGAGTATTTAGTAATATCATTTATAGGCGGACTATTTTTAATTTATTCTTTAACACTTCGCCAGTTAGAAAAAACAGAAGTAACAGGCCCAATGTTTTTTGTTGTCGGCGGAATATGTTTAGCTTTTATGCTACCCAACGAAGGACATAAAATAAAAGAAGGCGTTGATCTTTTATTACCATTTATAGAGCTTACGCTAAGTATATTTTTGTTTTCAGATGCTGCTAAATCAAAGCTAAGTGTTTTAAGGCATAGTTTTCAGTATCCTAGTTTACTATTGTTTGTTGCCCTACCCTTAACATTATTACTCGGTATTGCTGTTGCTTTATTTTTCTTTGCTGAGCTTTCACTTATTCAAGCGGCGTTGCTCGCAATTATTTTAACACCTACTGATGCGGCATTAAGTAAAGGGTTACTAGCAAGTACACAAGTGCCTGAAAAAATACGCGAAGGAATAAATACTGAAAGTGGTTTGAACGATGGATTATGTGTGCCCATATTTTTAATATTTATATTACTCGCTAAAAATCCTGACTCAGCTATTACTGCAACACAAACATTAAGTGTGTTTGGCCGAGAGCTTGGCCTGGCTCTATTAATAGCTATTACAAGTATCGCTGTTTTTATACCGAGTTTAAACTTTGCAATGAAACGTCATTACTTTGCACAAAATACCAGTCCATTTTTATTACTTGGTTTTGCTATGGCTGTGTTTTCTGTCACTCAGTATTTTCATGGCAGTGGATTTATTGCGGTGTTTATTGCAGGTTTACTATTTGATAAATTTTCGACTGAAGAAGTTAGAACAGAATTAATTGAAGACTCAGAGCACATCGCAGATTTTACATCGCTAATGATTTGGTGTTTGTTTGGGTTTGTTTGTGCTTACTTAATTATCCCGAAATTAAATACTGAAATTATAATTTACGCTTTATTAAGTACAACATTAATTAGAATAATTCCTGTTATGTTGTCACTGCAGTTTACGACATTGAATATTAAAGAGCGTTTTACATTTGCGTGGTTTGGACCAAGAGGATTAGCATCAATTGTTTTTACATTGATGGTGATTGATACGCAAATAGAAAACAAATATCAAATAGCGACAATAGCAATGACGACTATTTTGTTTAGTGTATTTATTCACGGTATAAGTACAAAGCCAATTGCAGACAGTTTCGCTAAAAAATCTAAATAGCTTTTATAAAAAATAGTGAATTTTTTGACGAGGTATCAAGGCGTTTTTCCAGCCTCAAAAACGATCATTTAATTAAGCGAATGGGTATTAATAAAAAAAGGCGTAACTTATTTTTAAGTTACGCCTTTTTTTAACTTTTATTAGCTAAGTACCTGTGCGAGTAATTCAATTGGGTGTTTGGGTTTAAACTTCTCAAAACGTTTAACTTGGCTACGACAAGAAAAGCCCGTAGATAAAAGTTGTTCTGGTTTATTTTTATCTACAATTGGTTTCCAACTCATTTCGTAAAGTGCACGTGAGTTATCTTGATTTTGTGCTTCGTGGCCATAAGTCCCCGCCATTCCACAGCAACCCGTATTTGTTGTTTTTAATGTTAAACCAATATCACTGAAAATTGTTTGCCAAACATTTGCCGCTTTTGGCAGTGCAGTTGTTTCAGTACAGTGACTCAGTAATGTAAATTCGGTATCTGTATTTTGTTTTGCGCTTAGTGATTTAAACGATTGTGTTTCTAACCATTCATGGGCAAGTTGCACATTAAATTCACCACGGTTATTTTCTAAAATTGTATTATATTCATCGCGGTAGCACATAACGAGTGACGCATCTAAACCGACTAACGGTGCATTGATATCATTTAATTTATTTAAAAACTCAGCTGCATTTTTAGCTGTAACTTTAAATTCATGCAAAAAACCTTTTACGTGTTGCGGTTTACCATTTGGTTTAAAAGGTAATAGCATTGGTTTTTTGCCAAGTTGGGTTATTAAAGTAATAAAACTTTCTACTAGTTCGGCTTCGTAAAAGCTCGTAAATGGGTCTTGTACTATTAATACATATTCACTTTGTTGCTCTGCATTTAATTTATTTAATAAATCAAAATCAAATTTTTGTGTTTTAGTAATACGCTTTGAAAGTGCAGGAATACTTAACTGTGGTGTATCAACATAGCCAACTGTTTTTTTAATAACATTGCTTACTAATGATGTTTTAACAATTGGGTTTATAACTTTTGCAAACTTTGCCATTAATGGCGCGCTGTTTTCTATGTTACCAACAAGGTAATCTTTTAGCGGACGTGCATAATAACTATGATAATAATTTAGAAAGCGCGAACGAAAAGTAGGAACATCTACTTTAATTGGGCAGGCAGTTGTACATGCTTTACACGCTAAACATTCATCCATTGACGCTTTTACTTCGTGAGAAAAGTCGTAAATACCTTTTCGTTTTTCGCGGCTGTGAACGAAACGTTCCCACCAGGTGATTACTTCACCTTTGTTAAGCTGCTTTTCTACTTCGAGTAAATCTACATTTTTTGACTCTTGTAAACGAAGCCATTCGCGCATTAAACTTGCGCGTCCTTTTGGTGAATTACGACGATCGCCAGTTACTTTATACGATGGACACATAGGTGAATTTTCATCGTAATTAAAGCATATGCCATTACCATTACAGGTCATTGCATTGTTAAAACTGGTTTTAACTTCTATTGATATTTGCTTATCGAAGTGTGATCTTTTTTGTCCATCAACACTAACTAGTGAGTCTTCACTATCGATAGGAGTGCATATTTTACCGGGGTTAATACGGTTGTTAGGATCGAAAGCTGTTTTTATTTTACGAAGTTGCGTATATAAATGCTCACCAAAAAATTCAGGACTATATTCACTTCGGTAACCTTTACCGTGTTCGCCCCACATTAAACCACCGTACTTAGCGGTTAGTTTTACGACCTGATCTGAAATAGTTCTAAGTAGTTTTTCTTGTTCTGGGTCGCACATATCAAGTGCTGGGCGTACGTGTAAAACCCCAGCATCAACATGGCCAAACATACCATATTGTAAATTATGGCTGTCGAGTAATGCTCTAAATTCGACAATATAATCTGCTAAATTTTCAGGGGGTACTGCAGTGTCTTCTGCAAAGGCGAGTGGTTTTTGACTGCCTTTTACATTACCTAATAAACCTACTGATTTTTTACGCATTGCGTAAATTTTTAGTATATCGCTTTTATCACTGGTTAACTGATATCCAATAACGCCATTAGTTTGATTTGCTACGCATTCATCTAGAAGCTTACAAAGTGTGTCTACTTTGTCTTTTATATCATCGTTTGATACTGCATTAAACTCGACCATGTTAAGGCCTTGCATATCTTTATTTGGTACGTCGGTTATTAAGTCCGATACTAAATTCCAAATGATGTCTTCACGCGCTAAGTTTAAAACTTTGCTATCTACGGTTTCTACCGATGTTGCGCGTGCATCAACTAAAAACGGTGAATGACGAAGTGCTGAGTCAAAACTATCGTACTTGATATTTATAAGGGTTTTAAATTCGGCAATCGGTGTTAGGTTTAATTTAGCTTCAGTTACTATACCTAATGAGCCTTCTGAACCTGTTATTAGTCGGCTCATGTCAAAAGTAAGTAAGTCATCACTTAGCACATGCTCTAGGTCGTAACCGGTTAAAAACCTATTTAATCGTGGAAACTTAGCTAAAATAGCTGCGCGTTCATTAACTGAAATATCTAAAACTGTTTTATATAAACTACCAATTAAAGAGTCTTGCTCGGCTATAATTTTTGCTTTGTCGATATCTATTGGTGAGGTACACATAGGCGTGCCATCGACCAAATAAGTTGTAAGCCCTAAAACATGATCGCTTGTTTTTCCGTAAACTAACGAACCTTGCCCAGAGGCGTCAGTACTTATCATGCCACCAATAGTTGCCCTGTTACTGGTAGATAAATCGGGCGAGAAGAAAAAACCATAAGGTTTTAAAAAGTCATTAAGTTGGTCTTTTATTACGCCGGTTTGAACGCGTACCCAGCCTTCTTCAACATTTATTTCGAGGATTTCGCGCATATAGCGTGACAAATCTACAACAATACCTGGTGTTAACGATTGTCCATTAGTACCTGTTCCGCCACCACGAGGGCCAAAAGTTAATGATAAAAATGGGTCGCGAGATGCAGTTTGCAGTGCGAGTTGAATATCTTTTTCATTTTTTGGAAAAATAACACCTTGGGGTATTTCCTGATACACACTGTTATCGGTTGAAGCAGTAATACGCGTTGCATAACTGGCATCGGTATCTCCACTAAAACCTTGGTTTGCAATGGTACTTAGGTAATTTGCGACAAGTTCTGTCGCGGCATCTTGCTGTGTAATTGTTGCTATCATGACGGCGATATTTTAGGGCATTTGATTAATTATATCATGGTGATGGCGAATAGAAATTGAAGATTTTACAGTTTGTAACACTCTTTTAGTCGATTTTAATGCAGCTTAAATTATACTCAAGTTAACGAGTAATGAGGTGTGTTATATGAAAAAATTACTATTACAGATCATTGGCGTGTTATTTATTTTGCTAGGATTATTTTTTGCGGTTGTACCTGGCCCATCACTTATATTTTTTATGGCGGGTTTATTGTGTTTTTCGTTTTACTACCCTAAAGCGCGACACTACTTATCACTTTGCCAAAAGGCGTTAACTAAATCATGTGCTTATTTAGATAAAAACTAGCCCGTTAATTTACTTTTAATTGAGTATAAAAAATGCCAGCAATACATTGCTGGCATTTTTCATAGCTTACCTATTTATTACTTTGCTAATTTTTTAGCTAGGTATAACCATGTTTCTATCACTGTGTCTGGATTTAGTGAAACAGAATCAATGCCCTGATCTACTAACCATGCTGCAAAGTCTTCGTGATCTGAAGGACCTTGACCACAAATACCTACGTACTTGCCTTTTTCTTTAGCTGTTTTAATTGCCATAGAAAGTAGCTTTTTAATTGCTGGGTTACGCTCATCAAACAAATGTGCGATTAAACCTGAATCACGATCAAGACCAAGCGTTAACTGTGTTAAATCGTTAGAGCCGATAGAAAAACCATCAAACATTTCTAGAAATTCATCAGCAAGTAATGCATTTGAAGGCAGCTCACACATCATGATTACTTTAAGACCATTTTCACCACGTTTAAGGCCATGCTCTTCTAGTAGTTCAATTACGCGTTTACCTTCTTCAAGGGTACGTACGAATGGGATCATGATTTCTATGTTTGCCATATCCATGTCGTTTCTTACGCGTTTTATAGCTTCACATTCTAATGCAAAACAATCGCGGAAATCTTCAGAGATATAACGTGCGGCGCCACGAAAACCAATCATTGGGTTTTCTTCTTCTGGCTCGTATTGCTGGCCACCAACTAGGTTTGCGTATTCGTTTGATTTAAAATCAGACATACGCACAATTACACGCTCCGGTGCAAAAGCACAACCAAGCGTTGAAATACCTTCAACCAGTTTTGTTATGTAAAACTCTACTGGTGATTCGTAACCGGCAATCATGTCAGTAATTTCTGCTTTTAATGCATCTGTTTGCGCATCAAAATTTAATAACGCTTTAGGGTGAACGCCAATCATACGGTTGATAATAAATTCAACTCGCGCAAGGCCAACACCTGCATGCGGTAGGCGTGCAAAGTCAAAGGCGCGATCGGGGTTACCCACGTTCATCATTACTTTCATTGGTAGTTCTGGCATTTTATCAACGCGTGACGTTAGTATTTCAAAATCTAAAATACCTTCGTAAATGAAGCCGGTATCGCCTTCGGCGCACGATACTGTTACTTCTTGTCCCGCTTTAATTAAATCAGTTGCATTACCACAACCAACAACTGCTGGAATACCAAGTTCGCGCGCAATGATTGCCGCGTGACACGTACGGCCACCACGATTTGTAACAATAGCTGCTGCACGTTTCATGATTGGTTCCCAATCAGGGTCGGTCATATCGGTTACTAAAATGTCGCCTACTTGTACCTGGTCCATTTCTTTAATTGAATCAAGAACACGTACAACACCGCTACCAATTTTGTGACCAATTGCACGGCCTTCAACAAGTACATTACTTGTGCCATTTAATTGAAAACGTTCCATTACGTTTGAGTCTTCGTTTGAGCGGACAGTTTCTGGACGTGCTTGAACTATATATAGTTTGCCGTCGTTTCCGTCTTTTGCCCATTCGATGTCCATAGGACGACCGTAATGTTTTTCAATGATTACAGCTTGTTTGGCAAGATCTTGCACTTCTTCATCTGTAATCGAAAATTTATTAGAAAGCTCAGGGTCAACATCAACGATGTCTACTTGCTTACCATGTGCTTTGTCTTCTGAGTAAATCATTTGTATGGCTTTAGAACCAATATTACGACGTACTACTGAAGGTTTGTTTTTAAGGAGTGTTGGTTTATGAACATAAAATTCATCAGGGTTAACCGCGCCCTGTACAACCATTTCACCTAAGCCATAGCTTGATGTAATAAATACAACGTCTTCAAAACCAGACTCTGTATCAATACTAAACATTACGCCAGATGCTGATTTATCTGAACGTACCATGCGCTGTATACCTGCTGATAACGCTACACCACGGTGATCGTAACCTTGGTGAACACGATATGAGATTGCGCGGTCATTAAATAATGAAGCAAATACGTGTTTAATAGCGACCATGACTGAATCGATACCGACAACGTTAAGGAAAGTTTCTTGTTGGCCTGCGAATGATGCATCTGGCATATCTTCAGCGGTAGCTGATGAACGTACTGCAAATGAAACATCTGCTGCAGTATCGCCATGGAGTTGGCTATATGCTTCGCGAATGGCTTGATCTAGGTTTGGTTGGAATGGTGTGTCGATTATCCATTGGCGGATATCGGCACCGACTTTAGCGAGTGTATTTACATCATCAACATCAAGTGTATCTAGGATGTCATGAATTTTGGCGGTGAGTCCTGATTGATCTAGAAACTCATTAAAAGCATCTGCGGTAGTTGCAAAACCACCCGGTACTTGTACACCAGCGTTTGCGAGGTTTGAAATCATTTCGCCAAGTGACGCGTTTTTACCGCCAACTCGAGGAACATCTTGCATACCAAGCTCTTGATACCAGAGAACGTATTCTTGCACGGATCTTTCTCCAAAAAAAACAAATTGTAGGTCTAACTGTGAGAGTTAAGAAAGAAAACCTTTTATAAAGGCCGTCATCATTCTACACTGGCAACAGTCCTCACGTAAACCGTGGGAAACCCATTTTAGGGATTTAAACGCAATAAAAAGGTTAATTATGAGAACTGCTTTTTATATATCAGATGGAACAGCAATTACTTCAGAGGTATTTGGGCATGCGACTTTGTCGTTGTTTCCTATCGATTTTAATCATAAAACAATTCCATTTGTAGAAACTGAAGAAAAAGCACACGAAATTAAAGCTTTAATTAATGCAACCGCTGCAAAAACAGGTGAAAAGCCTTTCGTGTTTTTTACTTTTGTAAATCACAATTTAAGTGAAATTATAAAATCGGCTGATGCAGTTACGTATGATTTTTTAACTACGTATAGCGAAAAAATAGAAAAAGAGCTCAATGTAGCCCCTGTTCCAAAAATGCATCGTACGCATTCTATCCACGAAAAAAGTTATGATTTTAGAATTGATGCGGTTAACTATGCTCTTATGAATGATGATGGTGGAAATATTAAAAACTTTTCCGAAGCAGACATCATTTTAATTGGCGTTAGCAGAAGTGGTAAAACACCGACAAGCTTATACTTAGCACTGCAGTACGGCATTAAAGCGGCTAACTACCCTATTACAGAAGAAGATTTAGATAATGAAGGTTTGCCTAAATGTTTAGTCCCTTATAAACATAAGTTATTTGGACTGACGATTGACCCTGAGAGGCTTGCGGCTATAAGGCATCGACGTATGGCTAACTCTAAGTATGCTTCAATTAAACAGTGCCGTATTGAGGTGCGCGAAGTAGAAATGTTGTATAAGCGTCACAAAATAGCTTACTTTAATTCTACGCATCATTCTGTTGAAGAGATTTCTGCAAAAATACTGATAGAAACAGACTTGGAGCGACGTAAGTACTGACTTACTCATCAAATTTGAAATAAAAAAACCGCAACTAAGCGGTTTTTTTTGTATCAATAAATATTATTTACGTGCGTCTTTTAGTAAATCAGCTACTAAAAAGCCTAACTCTAATACTTGGTCGGCGTTAAGGCGTGGATCACACTGTGTTTTGTAACGCTGTGCTAAGTCATCGTCAGATAAACCGTAAGCACCGCCTGTACATTCTGTTACGTGCTGACCTGTCATTTCTAGGTGAACACCACCTGCGTATGAACCTTCAGCTTTGTGTACAGCGAAGAATTGACTGATCTCGCGCATGATATTATCGAAGTTACGCGTTTTGTAACCTGAAGTCGCTTTTTCAGTATTACCGTGCATTGGATCAGAACTCCAAATTACTTTGCGGCCTTCTTGTTGAACTCTTCTTACTAGAGCTGGGAGTTTTTCTGGCAGTACGTCTGCACCCATACGCGTAATTAGCGTTAAACGACCAGGAATGTTATCTGGGTTTAATGCGTCAATTAAACGAATTAGGTCGTCTGGGTCCATACCTGGGCCAACTTTAACACCAATTGGGTTTTTAATGCCTTTAAAGAACTCAATATGTGCGTGGTCTAGTTGGCGTGTACGTTCACCAATCCAAACAAAGTGAGCAGAACAATCGTACCAATCACCCGATAAATGGTCGCGACGTGTTAGTGCCTCTTCGTAACCAAGTAGTAAAGCTTCGTGAGAAGTGTATAAATCGGTTTCTTTTAAGCTTGGCGCAATTGTAGAGTTAATTCCGCACACTTCCATAAACTCTAGTGCGTCTTGAATTTTATCTGCAAGTTGTTGGTATTTTTCTTTAAGTGGATTTGCAGCAACAAAGCCCATGTTCCAGCGGTTAACCTGGTGAAGATCGGCTAGGCCACCTTGTGCAAATGCACGTAATAAGTTTAACGTAGCAGCACTATGATGGTATGCAGTCATTAAACGTTGTGGGTCTGGAATGCGCGCTTCTTCTGTAAACTCAATATTATTGATGATGTCGCCACGGTAAGATGGTAAAGACACGCCATTAATTGTTTCTAAGTCTGCTGAACGAGGTTTAGCGTATTGACCAGCCATACGCGCTATTTTAACTACAGGGCATTTACCCCCGTAAGTTAATACAACAGCCATCTGTAAAATTGTTTTGAATGTATCGCGAATATTAGCGGCATTAAAATCGCTAAACGACTCGGCACAGTCACCACCTTGAAGTAAAAATGCACGACCTTCGCACACGTCTTCAAGTTGTTTGAATAGGCTTCTTGTTTCTTCTGCAAAAACTAGAGGCGGAGCCGTTTTTAATTGGCCTTCAACTGATTTAAGTATTTCTTGATCTGGGTACTGTGGCTGTTGCAGTATTGGCAGCTCTCTCCAGCTATTTGGGTTCCACGATGACATAATTTTTCCTCATTCCTACATTACCTGATAAGAAGAAATTAACGTATGCAGACCCCTATGTTCAAGGACTAAATTCACTATTTTCCAATTATTTAGTTATGAGTTAAGTATAAAAGTAATTTTACTTAACTCAGGTGGTTATATAACAATCACTTTAGTTTTATTTCAAATAAACTAAAGTGATTTAAAACATACATTTAGAGTTAATTAGTTTCAATTTTAACACATTGAGAATAAATAAAGCACAAGGGTATATTATATGTATTTTACCTAAGAACACATCATACTTAAATTGCATCAAATGTACTCTTAACTTTACGCGCTAAATTAATTATTAACTAACAGGGGCTATGTGCAGGCCTAAATATATGATATGGCATTTTGTGTTGCTCATTTATATGTACTTTAAGCCTAGTAGAATAGCGCTGTTGATTATTCTGATACCAGAATATACTTACAACTGACACAAGGTAATCTGCTGATTCACCACTCACCTTCCCACCCTGCCGCCAACGTTATTTAGCAAGTTGTGATAACTAAAAACTTAACTGCCAGAGATGCCTTAAATGGCTCTCATGCAAAAATCATGTATGACATTCTAAGCTTTTGGATGATAAACCCATAGTTAAAACACGTTATAATATTAATCACTAATTAGAGAAACAACCAAAACTAACACTATTATTTAGAATACAACCGCACCAAGTTCATTTTACATTTCTCATTTATTACACTATATGGGCAATTAAGCTCTAAGCGGACTAACTCTTTAATCAATAAAACAGTACTAAATTACAGGAATAAGTAGAACCATTTACTCCAGAAAGAACACATCATACATTATTTACTTTTGATATGGTCTGAACACCTAGTATTATTTGATTAAATATTTACTCAATACAAAGTGCATGCAATAATATGAAGTTAGTAAGATGTGTTCTTTGAGGTGTGCCGTGGTTACTAAAGTGCAAATTAGGAGTCAGTTTGATTTAATGAACGAATTAACTTTAAGGTTAATTGAGGAATTAAACGAATGTGAGTTTTCCAGAGCAGAGTACTATCAGTTACCTGATGTAAGTAATTTAGATGAAAATAAGGTTCCTGAGTCCATACATGTCTCTAAAATAACTGGAGCGCCGGCTCAAAAGGCAATTTTAAACTCCTTTTCTGACATTTATAAAAAATCGGGCTTAAGCAGTCGCGTGTTAAAAAGGCACCCTGGTTTACTTGTTATTAAAAATGCAGATAAACAAGCTTTAAATAATCGTATAGCACAGGTTAACAAAGCTAAAGCTAGTTTCAAAGAGTGTATATTGGCAATTGATAATAACGATGCCCGATTTGAGGCTGTTCATAATGCAATACCAAATTTAATAACACTTGCTGCTTATCGTAAGATTCACAGTGAGAGTGAATCACCATTTTCTGTTAGGTTTACTTGGATGCACAAGCACGCAACTAAAACATTGACTAAAAAAATGGCCCTCGAAATGCTCGACAAATCAGCCAGTTATCGAAATCCAAGAATGATAGATCAACAAAAATGGCAATCACTTGTAGCTCAAGAACAATTACGGGTTGCTAGTTTAGGTGAAAAGGAAAAATTAAGAATTCGTCGCCCTACTCGTGTAAGCCCTCAAGTTAATGTGAGATACACAGCACAAAACCGCTATCATGTGAGCGCCGCATTACCATTTATTCTGATTAATCCAGAAGCAGACGTTAAACTAGGTATCTTACCTGATTATAAAAAACCCGAAGCTCATCCTCGAAAACGTGAGTATGATTTTTTAGTTGATAGGCTATATTTAGAACAAGTTGACCGATAGCTATTATGTTAAAAAGGCCACAATATGTGGCCTTTTTAGTAAATATGTACAGTCTTTAAAATAACGTTTATTATTTTTCTACTATCTCTTCTATTTTATCTTCATCAATTAACACTGCATTTTCAACAATACGTTTACCGCCTTGAATCTCAATGCGTTTGTTGTGTTTGTTCAATGTAAGTATTTCATCGCAAAACTGATCAGAGGGGTGCATTTCGTATGTGTAATCAATAATGTTACCAGTTTTGTCATCTTTGACGTTTGTAATGCTGTATTCTGATATAGCACCTTTTTCAATCAAATCTTTCATTGTGGTGGTCATATCACGACGAAGCGCTTTTAATTTATTTTCCGTAATATCATCAGTTGAATAAATAGATCCATATTTTTCCATAATAGAAAGTAATCTAAAATGATACGTTTTACCTGGAGCTGCATAACGCCAAAGGTGATACAAACGAAGCATCATCCAACGCGATAATCCCCGTTTTAGTTCTTGTGCACTATTAAAGTAATACCCTTTGTATTCAAGGTTATCAATCATGTTATGAACAAACGCATTTAAGCAGGCCACACACTTTACATTGCCACCTTGACCTTTTTTGCCACTAAAGTGAAGTGACGATAAAAAGTTCATATTTGACTCGTAAAACGAATCATCTATATCGGAGTTTTTAGTATCGGTTGCTGAATATTTAAATGAAAGTTTAGAACCTTGCAATGCTTCAAGTGACTCTTTAATAGCAGGATATGGCATTGACTGCCCTACCGCTTTGAGCTCTTGCGCTAATTCGTTCATAGAAAAAACAACCGCGTATTGAATACCGGACTTAAAATTAATTTTAACTATTTTGCCTTTAGAAGCTAAACGAATAAGTGCTCGTTCTACTTTTTCTTCTCTGTCCGATGGCCAAACAAGATACTCAATATCTTCACCATCTTTACGAGTACTGACAACAGCAGGGGTAATTTTTATCTCACCATCGTATAAAATACCATCTACTTTCTCTGATATTTTACGCGTAATGATTGTTTTTTTAGGCGCTTCTTCAAGTGGCAATTTTTTATAGCCAGAGCGAACAAAACGGCCCCACAAATCATAATGATTAAACGTGTTTGAATATGCACGTAAACCATGAGCTGCATTTTCAATAGAAATTCGCACGTCTTTGTTGTCTGTAAATAGTGCTAAACTTTCGTTATCAATTGCACTTTCCACCCCGTGGATTTGGCCCCTGAGTGTATCGGGCAAATTATCTACCGAGATGTTGACCTTTCGGCTCATTGTTCTTATTTCCATTTTTATTGCGACATCTAATAACAACACATTAAACAACAAAAGTTAAATGTTTAAGTTAGTATAAAAGTGATCTGACTTTAAATAAAACGTTTAGATCACTATTATACTAAGTAATGTATATAACTTGCGATTTCAGATCATATTTTTACTAACTAGGTCATCTCAAACCGGTTTTTTACTAACTCAGCTGTTATTTTGTCCATCACAATGGCTTTATTTTAAAATTTAGCACGACAAATTCATACGAAAATTAATATCCCTGTGGATAAAGACTTATCGAGTTAGCATAGATCTGATCTGTACCAAGTACAGATCAGATCTATACTAATTAAACGTACCTATTGACGCTAAGGTTAGTGCATAACTTTATAATTTACTTAGTAAAAAATTGATCTCAAGGGCTTTTTTTGTTCATAACCTTATGCGCAACCTGTGTATAACTTGATTTAAAAAATAAGGCTTAGTAAAAAGGTGATCTGCAGGTAGATAAAGATCTGATCTTAACCAAGTATAACGCTGATCTGCTTTTTTTTATATTGTTTATATTAATCATAATGTTATGTGTTAATTTAAGGTCCTTAACCTTTACTACCTTATATATTTAACCACCTTTAAACTTCTTTATTTATACTAAGCAATATTAAAAGTGTAAAAGTATTTTTAAATGTCTTCTTTTTAAAATGCATGTCGTCTTAAATAGTTGTTTACAGCAATTTGAATGGACATTATACTAACTGCCTAACTTTGAGGAAGAAAGTATGTCTATCAATAATAACGCGCTAAGTACCTACCGGCTTTTAAAAGCAACTGCAGAAGTAGCTGAAAAATCTTTAGAAGGTCGTATTCAGCACTATCGTGCTCATCTTAAATCAGAAGAAAAAGAATTAAGAACTTATACGCAAAAAGCAGCTGCCGATTTATTAGGTTGTAATAATCGTACTTTAAAAAGACGTCATGACAACGGTGACTTTGATGATTTAAACATAAAACGCGGCGCCAATGGTCATTATGCTTACACATTAGTAAACATTTTTGCTATGGCTGATATTATGGATATTAAACCAGATCATCGTACTGGTGATGACAAACTGCAAGTTATTGTCATTAATTCTCTCAAAGGTGGCTGTGGCAAAACAACTAGCATGGTTAATATTGCAGCAGCGCTGGCAACTACAAATATTAAGCGCTATCGCATTGGTATAATTGATTTAGATCCTCAAGGTTCTTCTTCAAGCTTTTTTCCTTCAAGCGAGCATGACCCAATTACTGTTGGTGATTTAATGCGTGATTGTATAGATTTAGATGAGGGCGAAACATGGCCTGAATTTGTTTCAAACTCATTTTTATCAACGCACATCCCAAATATTCGTGTACTACCATCAGGTATGGACGATTTTTATTTTGAGCACGAAACTGCAACATTACTCAAAGACACCTCAAATTATGAGCAAACTCGTCATTACCATAAGTTACTTGAAAAAGTAATTAACCCTGTTAAAGACGAGTTTGATATTATATTAATAGATACAGCTCCAACTCTTAACTTTATGTTTTATAATGCATTAATGGCTTCTACTGCGATGCTTATCCCTGTTCATCCAGAAGCTGTAGACTTTGATGCTAATAATAAATATTTAAAACGACTAGGCGAGATTTACCATACCGTTGCGGCACTTGGCCATGAGGGATGGGACTTTATGCAGTTTTTAGTGACCAACTATGTAAAAGGTAATCACTCACAGCGCGATATTGTTAAAGATGTTCGTAGTGCATTCGGTCGCCAAGTTATGAGTTACCCAATCAACCACAGCTCGGCGATTACTGCTAGCTCTTCGTCTTTCAATACTATTTTTGATCAAAAAGCGTCAGACAGCTTAGCAAGCCGTGAATCACTAATGCGCGCTCAAGAAAATATTAAAGATGTTGTCGATGAGCTAGAAATGCTTATTCGTTCAAATTGGCAGTCAACTCAATCAACACTCAATACCCCTAAGTAAGGATGTTAAATAAAAATGGCTAAAAAACGTAAAAATGACACCCGCTTAGATCCTTTTGCAACAGCTGTAGGAAGTAGTAGCCTTGACGCATTACTTGAACAAGCAAATGCTGGTGATGTAATTCGCATGCCAGCACCGAGCGATCCTGAGCGCCAAATTACTCTTATTTGCAAAGTGATCGCACACGCTGACATTGAATCTACAACAGGTGTGTACGGTAAAAACCGCCGTGTACAAGCACTTCTTAACGAAAAGTCAGTATCGGATATTTTACCTGCCATTGCAGAGGATGGCCGTAATCAGCACCCTGCGTTACTTTGGGATCAGGGTGATAAAAGCTTAGTCTTAGCGGGTTCTCGCCGTCGTATGGCCTGTATTTTAGGTAACGCTGATTATTTAGTACTTAGTTCAAGTGACTTTACTGAGCAAGACGCTAAAATTTTAGCTGTATCTTCAGATCAATATATCGCTCCAAGTCTATGGGAGCTAGGACAAGCTTACCAGCAAACTAAAAATGAGCTTATTGAACAAGGTAAAAAAGGATCTTACAGAGAGATTGCTGCAATTGAAGGTGTATCACACACCGCCATTGCAGATGCTGTTAAAGCGTATGAACAAATACCTGCTGAAGTTATTGCACTCTACCCTACTGCGAATCACGTGGGTCGCGAAGTGGCTAAAAAGCTCATGAGCGCAAAGGAGAGAGACCAAGAGGCGTTTAATCATCTTGTTAGTGACCTAGCTAGTGATGAAGAGCTAAACGCCATTATAAGTGACGACAAGCGTGCAATGGCAATCACCAAATGCCTAACTGCTGAGCCTCAAGCTGCTGTTAAGCGTGAAGCTGTACTTGAAAATAAGTTTGTATCGGTACAACGCAATTTAAAAAGTGGTGATGTGTCTATCAAAATCGACAATAAAGTGATGACAGACAAACGCTTAGAACAATTAACTAAGCTATTAAGTGCTTTTAATTAGTTAGTTAAATAATGATCTGTCAGACGTGTCTACTTAGTTAAATACTGATCTGACAGATTGTTTTGTTAGTAAAAATCTGATCTTTACTAGCCTAATACTACCTTAAATAATCATAATTCCTCTTCAAGATCACTTTTTTACTAACTAATCGCCCCCTTTTAGCTATTTGCTCTTGGTTTATAATTATTGTTAGTAAAATTGTGATCTATAACGTGTCGTTTAATCTTTATATTTGTATGTAGTGCCTAATATTTTGCGAAATTTTATACTCATTTTTACCTATAAACCGATTTTTTACTAAGCTATCAGCTCCAACCAGTTTATATCTTGTTAATAGTGCTTTAGCTCAGAGCACATAAGGCATATACTGGCAGAATTATTTTTAAAATTTAATGCTTAGAGTGACATGTCTGCTAACTTATCAAAAAATGATTTAATGGCTATTTTTGAAGAAATTAAAAATGAGCAGGCTACCCAGTTTCCTCTTTCTGAACGCTTTATTAAAAAACTTTTCCGCGAAAATGTCTTAGATAAAGGCAAAGAGTACTACAAGAAAGGTCAAATCACCTGGCTAGAGCATACCCCTAATTTTTCTGTTGTAGACTCTACCGTGCAAGTGGATAACGGATCATCATTTAACCAACGTATTGAGATCAGTAAAGTACCAACTGGTTATTCTGTTGATACACACTGTACGTGTAATGCAAAAACCAAATGCCGACATTTAGCTGCTATTTTGTTTAAGCTTAAAATAGAGCACTCTGGTGAATACGGTGAAGATTACTTCATTAATGATTGGTTTAGTGAATTAAGCGCTCTTAAAAGTGGTGATCAACATACACCGTCGCAAGTATTATTATTTGTATTAGATATTGAAAATAACAAAGTATTTTTAACACCTAAAATAGCTAATTTTGAGACTAAAAAGAATTACACGTTAGGCCGAAACCTCACAGAGCAACAGTTAAATAGTTTCGTAACGCCAAATGATTTACTCGAAAGTGATTTTAGATTATTTAGTTGGATACGTTCACAAAATGCAGTAGGAAGTATTGAGCTAAAAGGCCAATGGGGCTTTAGTGCCCTACAACAATTGATAGCTACTGAGCGCTTGTTTTTTCAGCGCTCTCGCGTTCCAATTAAAGCGCAATCTGGCCAAGCATTGAGTTTTAGATGGGAGCAAGATAAAGATCTATCACAATTAGTTATTAAGCTTGAGCAAACCCAAAACTGGGCTTTATTAAAAACAACACCGCCTACTTATCTCGATTTAGATCATTTAAAAGCGGGTCGTCTTCGTACCCCATTGAGTGCAGACGAAATAGCGCATTTACAAACTATGCCTGCTTTGCATGACGCTAATTTTGACAGAATATATAAACAGCTTGCCGATAACTTTGGTGCAGGTGTTATACCGCACCCTACTAACTTGCAGCCAACGTTACCTAAGCTATCTAGTAATGCTGTTTTAAAAGTAACAATGGGCGAGCAAGGTTTATCACTTTCGCTGTTATTTAAGTATAAAAATAAAAACTATTTAGCTGGTTCTGCCCCAGCAAGTACTATAAATAGCGCATTTGAAAACACCGTAACTAACGAGCTAATCAATCTAGGGTTTGAATTTTGTAAAGGGGGTTTACAAAGTGAGCTTGTATTTACAAAGCAATCTCCTATCCATTTGCATTGGCTAATATACGAAGTATTCCCTGGCTTTAAGCAGCGTGGTTGGCAAGTCAGTGTAAGTAAAGTAACAAGCCCTAATCCACAATGTGAAGTGAGTTTACATGTACACCGTGCAGCAGGGCATCAAATGCACTGCAAAGTATTGTTGTGTGACGCAAAAGCATCGCTGTTGTTTACTAATGCTGATTCGCTTTATCAGTCATTGAATCGCCAAAGTGAACTGTTTTATTACTACCCGCTTGGCCGTCAATTTGGGGTTATTAATAAGTCTGCCATTAACTTATTAAACGAATTTAAAGAACGTTTTGAATTTGTAAAAACACGTGACGAATTTAATATTCCGCTTTCGTATTTGCCTGAACTAGTAAAGCACACAGCTATTAACGTAGAGCTTCACGACGATTCACTTGAGCTATATTTACAAGAGTTAAATAATACCGATAAGGCAATGCCTAAGGTTTCATTACATGGCTTAAATGACTCAGTAACACTTCGTGAGTACCAACAGCAAGGCGTTGATTGGCTTAGCTTTTTAAAACGTCATCAATTAGGTGGTATTTTAGCTGACGACATGGGGTTGGGTAAAACACTCCAAGTTATTGCATTTTTAGCGAGTACATTTAATCGCCCACAAGCAGGCCCTACACTTATAGTGTGCCCAACTAGCTTGGTGAGTAATTGGAAAAACGAAATTACTAAGTTTGCTAAAAGTTTAAAAGTAACCACTATTTTTGGATCAAACCGTAACGATCCTTTACAACACTTAGCACAAGCGCAATGCATTCTTACTACATACCCGCTTTTAAAGCGTGATATTGCATATTATTCGCCATTATATTTTGAAAATATTATCCTCGATGAAGCACAATACATTAAAAACGATACCGCACAGGTCTCACGATTAGTTAAACGCTTAAATGCCGACTTTAAACTTTGTTTAAGTGGTACTCCAATCGAGAATAATTTACTTGAGCTTAAATCGTTACTCGATTTTGCTATGCCATCGTTACTTGGGTCTCAAGCCCACTTTAAGCAGCACTTTCAAACACCTATTGAGCGTGAAGCTGATATGCAGAGGGCTGAGCAGTTAAAAGCGTTAATTATGCCCTTTATAATGCGCCGCACTAAAGCACAAGTAGCGCAAGAGTTACCTGAAAAAACAGAGCTTACAAAAGAGTTTGAGTTTGAGCCTAAGCAAAAAGAAATGTATCAAGGCATTACACGTTCATTAGAAGAGAAGCTAATAGACTTATTTGCCGAACAAGGCGCACAAAAAAGTAAGCTTGCATTTTTAGAGGCGCTTTTAAAGTTAAGGCAAATTTGTTGCCACCCTAAATTAATAGATCCAGATACTCAAGCAGGCTCCGCTAAGCTTGAATGGTTAACAACACACTTACCGCTTATGCTAAGCCTGGGTCGTAAGATTATTATATTTAGTCAGTTTACATCGGCACTCGATTTAATAGCCCAACGCCTTGAAGAAATAAACATTAACTTTAGTATGCTTACAGGGCAAACGCGTCAACGAGATAAAGTAATCGACGAGTTTACCAGTGGTAAAACATCCGTGTTTTTAATTAGCTTAAAAGCCGGTGGAACAGGCCTTAACTTAACACAAGCAGATACCGTTATTCATTTTGATCCATGGTGGAATCCCGCAGTAGAAAAGCAAGCGACTGATAGAGCCTACCGTATTGGTCAAACTAATCCTGTATTTGTTTATAAGCTCATAATGAGTAACTCAATAGAGCAAAAAGTATTTAAAATGCAGCAAGACAAGCAAGCCCTTGTTGATGCATTATTTACTGATAAATCAATGAGCTTTACAAAGTTTGATGAGCAGCAAATGTTGTCATTAATTAAAAACTAAAAAAGATCTAAAAAGTTTTGATCTTTTTATGAACTTAATTAAAAAGCGGACGTCTATCATTATGCTTGTTGATTAATTGCAGTTAACACAAGCATCATGTTGATTTCCCATTTAGTTACTAATTTTAGTAATGATTGAGCCAGCCCATTTTGAGTTGGCTTTTTTTATGTCTAAAATTTAGCGCGCAGCACTTATTTTAAAAGTTTTTATTTTTTTATGAACTTAATTCAAAAAGACGCGTCTACTATTATGCTTGTTGATTAATTGCAGTTAATACAAGTTTTCATGTTGATTCCCTATTTAGTTACTAATTTTAGTAATGATTGAGCCAGCCCATTTTGAGTTGGCTTTTTTTATGTCTAAAACTTAGCGTTGAGCACTTACTTTAAAAGTCTTTTATTTTTTTTGAACTTAATTAAAAAAGACGCGTCTACTATTATGCTTGTTGATTAATTGCAGTTAATACAAGTTTTCATGTTGATTCCCCCTATTTAGTTACTAATTTTAGTAATGATTGAGCCAGTTCATTTTGAACTGGCTTTTTTTATGCCCATAATTTGATTTGTTTAAATCAACCCGAATAAAAATAAATGATCTTCCGCAAATTAATTTGACTTAATTATTTTGTTATCCGGTCTACTCTAATGCCTGTTGTTATATAGCCTCACCTAATAATATTAGTTATTTTGGTGATTATGTATTTAAGTTGCAGCTTGCTCGGGCACATGTTGATTATCCCTTTGATTACTTAACTTAGTAATATTTGACCAGCTTATTTTAAGCTGGTTTTTTTATGTCTGTAATTTCTTAACTCCCCTACTTCTGTTGTTGGTTATTGGTTATGATGGCATGTCTCTAAATTTTATAAGTTTATTTTATGCTCACTCAAGTACTCACTAATATTGATTGGCTAAGCGCCAGTGCTGGTGTTGCGTTAGGCGCCCTATTTTACGGCGCTGTATCAACACGGCTTCGCAAAAAGCTACATCTACAAATAAGCGAACAGCAGCAACAGCTTTCCCTGTTACAAAACCAATTTGATAATAAAGAGCTGCAATACAGCGCCTTGCTAGAAGATCATGAACTGCTAGAACATACTCACCAAGAGCAGCGCGATGAAGCCCAGCATTTTAAAACGCGTTTTAGCGAACAAGAAAAACAAAGCATTCAATACAATCATTTTTGGCGTAAAGCCGAAGGCGAGCTGGCAGCGCTTCGTGAACAATACAATCAGCGCGATGTTGAATATAATAATATGCGCACTACCCTTGAGCAAAAACAGCAAAACTTTAGCGAGCAACTCGCGCAAATTGAGCAAAGTAAAAATACGCTCAAAAAAGAGTTTGAAAACCTAGCCAATAAAATTCTAGAAGAAAAATCACAAAGCTTTAAAACCTTAAATCAAGAAAGCATTGAGCAATTATTAAAACCAGTTCAAGGCGAGCTAAAAGGCTTTAGAGAAAAAATGGAATCAATGCACGTTGAAGACATAAAACAACGGACTGCACTTAAAACCGAACTACTGCATTTGCAAGCTAAAAGCCAAGCTATAACAGATCAAGCCGACAAGCTCAGCAACGCCCTACAAGGGCAAAAGAAAACCCAAGGTAATTGGGGCGAACTCATGCTCGAAAACGTATTAGATAGTGCTGGCTTACGTGCAGGGGTTGATTATAAGCGCGAAGTGTCGTTTAACACTGAAGATGGCCGCTTGCGCCCTGATGTAGTTGTGTACTTACCACAAGGTCGCCACTTAGTTATTGATGCTAAAACATCATTAAATGCCTATACACGCTACGTGAACGCTGAAAATGAGCTAGATGCTAATCAAGCAATTAAAGAGCATGTAAACGCCGTTACAGCGCGTATTAATGAACTTGCGAGTAAATCGTACGACCGCTTACCAGGTATTAACTCGCCAGAAGTAGTGGTTATGTTTGTACCAATAGAATCAGCTTTTGTAGAAGCACTCAAATATCAAAGCGATATTTACCAACAAGCAATAGAAAAAAATATACTGGTAGCTACACCCACCACCCTGCTTACTAGTTTAAATATTGTTAAACAGCTTTGGCGTTTTGAAGAGCAAACCAAATACTCAAAAGAGCTGGCAAGTCGAGCAGAGCGTTTTTATAACAAGCTCAATGGTTTTTTATTGAGTATGGAAGGCGTAGGTAAGCAGCTTGATAAAGCGAAAGAAAGTTACGACAAAGCGTTCTCGCAGCTATACCGCGGTAAAGGTAATTTAATTAAACAAGCATCAGAGTTTAAAGAGCTAGGTGTATCGGTACAAAAAGAGTTACCTAGTGAGAGCGTAGAACGTGCTCAATTAGAATTAGATTAACCCTGATTTATTTTTATTTAGTTTATTTAAGTTAAACCTTAAGGATATTTATGAATAATAAGATTGTAGGAATTGTTTTAATCGTTATAGGTATCGCTTTAATTATGTGGGGATACGACGTGTATGATGCGGCGGCTTCGCAGCTTAGCCGTGCATTTAGTGGCGACACACCAATAGAAGCATGGGCGGGTATTATTGGCGGTACCATCTGTGTGTTAATTGGTATTAAAAAGCTCAAGTAACCTGAACTTGAATAATTGATCTATTTAAGCAGCTATTTTCAGCGCTAACTACGTTGAATTTAGTTGCAATTTGCTGCACTGCACAGTGTTACTTGGCAAGATAAAACTCTTACAGGGCTTGCCAGCAATAGCATTGTGAAAGAGTAAAATACGCCGTGTATTGCAAGGCAAACCTTCAAAAATAAACGCTTCAGTAATATTTACCCTAATTATTTCAACTACGCTCGGTTAAATTAGCTAAGTGTTGCTGCAATCGCTTTGCTAGTGAGATTATTTGTGCATCTTAAATTTATTACGGTTTTGTCTACTAATTTGTACACATCTAATAAATGTAACCATTTTATGTTGTATAAATGAGTATTAAAGCGTGCACCAATTTGGAAGTATGCTTTTTTATCAAGCTATTAAAGTGCACTGTTTTGTGCATTTAAAAGGACTATACGAGTAAAGAAAATAATCAGTTTTAAATGTTAATTCAAACGTCTGCTCAGTGTTTGTTAATTTAACTATCTTATTGATAGTATTGGTATTTGTTGTCTTCTTCTTGCTTGGGTTTGGTTGTTATTTATACTAGCTTATAGCGTAGATATTTAACCTACTCAAGGAGAATAGTCACATGGTATCTCGCAGAAATTTTATTAAAGCAGGGGCTGCTTTAAGTTTAGGCTCTATTTTTAGTGCTTCAGCTTTGGCTGAGCAACTAAAGGTAAAAATGTCTAACGGCAGTGTTATGCAAACTAAAGGATCAATAGATAAAAGCGCTGCTCTACCCACAAACGATGTTACTAACGCTAAGTATTACCGGCCGGAATCAAGAATGGGCTTGGGTGGCCTTGCCGCCGGGAATGGCTTTAATACTATATCAAGCGATACAGAAATTTTAACAATGCTAAATGCAGCATGGGATTCTGGTATTCGTCATTTTGATACGTCACCTTTTTACGGTTTGAGTTTAAGCGAAAGGCGCTTCGGTGATTTACTTCGAAACAAAAAGCGTGAAGATTATGTTTTATCCTCAAAAGTAGGCCGCCTTCTTACCCCTTCAGCAGAGCCTTTAGAAAATAGTTGGCATTGGGCTGATCACTCACCGTTTCATTATAAGTATGATTATTCAGCCTCAGGCACGCGCCGTTCAATAGAAGATACTTTGCATCGTATTGGTGTCGCCTCACTCGATATTGTCTATATTCACGATTTATCACCACAAAACAGCGATATGGGAGATGACTGGCTTAAGTATTTTGATCAAGCGGCTAAAGGTGCTATTCCTGAGCTGACTAAAATGCGTGATGAAGGAATAATTAAAGGCTGGGGTTTTGGAGTAAATACACCTCATGCTGTTTATAAAGCGCTTGATATGTCAGACCCAGATATTTGCTTACTAGCGCTGCAGTATTCAATTTTAGATCACAAGCAGGCACTTGATAAAACCTTTCCTATGCTTGATAAACGAGGTATTTCAGCAGTCATTGGTGCGCCGCTTAATGGTGGTTTTTTAGCCGGTCGTAACCGCTTTAATTACTCGCCTAAAATTCCAGGGCCTATGCAGCAAAAGTTTAATGCAATAAGCGACATTGCATCTAAACATGGGATTGATATTAAAACAGCTGCACTGCAGTTTGCAGAGGCGCCTTCAACGGTATCCTCAATTATTCCTGGGGCACGCACGGAGGAGCAAATTAAAGCTAATGTAGCCTCAATGAAGGTTACTATTCCGGATGCGTTTTGGAGTGAGTTAAAAGCTAAAAACTTGATTGAACAAAACGCGCCAGTGTAAGTTGGCTATTTAGGTGTGCTACTTAAATGCACCAGTGTAAGCACACCTATTTATAACTAATGTTTAATTAAGCCACACTTGAGAGGGTTGATTGTTGAGTGCTTATATAAGCCCAATTAACGCACTCTTGCGCTAAAATCGCGATGGTATCTAAGCATGTATCGGGTGAATTTAATACTTGTTCATTTAAAACTAGCGGTATTTCGGTGCAACCAAATAGTACTGTATCGGCACCGTGGGCTAGCATTAGCTCATAACTTTGTTTTAAAAGATTATGTCCTGAGGTTAAATCTCCTGACTTAACCGCCGTTATACCTTGCATTATAAATGTTTGCTGCTGCTCGTTAGGCTCAATAAATTTAATATTGTGCTTACTAAATGCCGTCTGATATATCCGCATATTGAGCGTGGCTGTGGTTGCTAATATCCCTATCTTACGTTTGCCCGTTGCCTTTGCGCGCTTAATAACGCTTTGTACAATACTAATGGTATGCACATCAGCATTTTGCGTTAGTGCGTTGTACCAATAATGCGCGGTATTACACGGTATAACAATGCAACTTACACCTAAGCTAGTAAGTTGGTTAAAACCCTTTTTAAGCTCAAAAAATGGATTTTCATCTTCAATACCCATTAAAAAATTTGTTCTGTCAGGAATTTGCGGGATATTCCTTATAAACATAGGTATGTGCTCTTGATCATTCTTAGCAGGTGATAACGCAATTACTTGATTCATAAATGAGGCGGTAGCCAAAGGCCCCATTCCTCCCAATATTCCTAGTGTTCTAAGCATTGTTATATTCCGATAAGTTGTTACTGTATGGGTTAAATTTATCGTGTTTTTTTTGTTTTTAATAATGCTATTATTTTACTGGCCATGCTTAAATTGCATATCTTGAGTGAGTATTATGAATATAGAGAGTAAATGGTTAGAAGATTTTTTGGCCTTATCTAATACAAAAAGCTTTTCGCAGGCCGCAAGGCTTAGGCATATAACGCAACCTGCTTTTAGTCGACGAATTAAAGCATTAGAAGAAGCCGTAGGTGCAGAGCTAATAGATAGAGAGAACTTACCAATTACACTTACCTCAAGCGGTAAAATATTTCATATAACAGCGCGTAATCTAATAAACCAAATGAATAACTCAGTGAGTATGTTAGAAGAACTCTCCTCTGAAGAAACTCACTCAGTAAAGGTTGCTGCAGCGCACTCATTAGCTACGTTTTTAGCGCTAAAGCTGTCGAACTTTCATAGTAAAAGTGATCGCAAAGTAGTCCTCAATATAGAAGCCATTGATGTTGATAAAGCCACAGCTACGCTCGAACATGGCGCATGTGACCTACTTATTGCTTTTGATAACGAACGATTAAAGTTACCTCCGTTTAGTCATCAAAAAATAGGCAGTGCAGAGTTATTGCCGGTGAGTGCCTGCAATGCAAACGGTAAGGCAATATACAATTTAGAAAGTGATGGGTTTGTACCTCACTTAGCTTACAGTTTAGATTCTTATATGGGTAGGCAGTTAGAGCCGATAATATCGGGCTCTAAACTTAAAAAAGTATTTGTATCGTCGATGACAGAGCTTTTAAAAATACAGGCTTTAGAGGGTAATGGCATTGCTTGGTTACCAAACTATGTCATTACTAAAGAGCTAAAAGAGAAAAGTTTAGTTGTGGTTGGCCAAAAGCATCATTGCGTACCTATTACATATTATGCGTATCGGTACCATGCAGCGCTTCACCCTGGCGGCGAGAGCGTCTGGAATAAATTAAAAGAGCTAAATGTATAACGCAAAAAATTACTGTAAACCCCCATTACAGTAAAATGGGCATTATTAATTTAACGCGCTCACAGTAATATGAATCTGTATTTTAATTATATTCCTATTTTATTATGGATTTTTACTTCCATAATAATTGGGTGTTTTGTCCCTTTTTTAATTTGCTTAGATAGTGACGAATTAACCATATCATGCAGTGCTGCGGCTTTGGCAAATGAGCCTTGTTGCACTACATCTACAAATAACGTTAATTGATTACTTATCGATATATCACTGTCCTAAATCCCAGTAAGGTGTATCGCCATAATAGCCACTTGCAAAATCAACAAACGCACGTACTTTACTGGGTAAAAACTGTCTGTTTGCATACACCATGTAAAGCCCCATTGGCTCGGGTTCGTAGTCATTTAAAATGCGCACTACTTTACCTTGAGCCAGTGCTTCCTCTGCTATAAATGTTGGCTGCATAGCAATACCACCACCCGCAATGGCTGTATTTAGTAGCAAATCACCATTGTTAGCCACAAAGTTACTTTCAAGCTTTAGCTCGCTTTTTAACTCATTAACCCCAAATAATCGCTTTGTGGGTTCGCTGTGGGAATAGCGTAAATAATTATGTGACTGTAAATCTAAAAGCGTTTGTGGCGTGCCATGGCGTTTTAAATAGTCGGGTGATGCAAACACCGCTAGGTGTATAGGGGCAATTTTTTTAGTTATCAACGTTGAGTTTTTTAATACGCCAATGCGCAGAGCAATATCAATACCCTGCTCTACTATATCTACATATTGGTCGGTGAGCCGTAAATCTAACTTTAAATTTGGATACTGCTTTTTAAAATCAACCAACAAACCTGCTAAATGCTTAGTACCAAACGACATAGGCGCACTAATACTAAGCACACCCGATACATTTTCGCTTAAGTTATTGAGTGAGTTTTCCATGTCTTCAATATCAATAATCACCTGCTGACAACGCTGATAATATTGATTTCCAGCTTCTGTAACACTTACTTTTCGCGTTGTACGGTGTAATAAACGCGTGCGTAGATTATCTTCCAGCGCAGAAATATATTTGCTGACTAACTGCGGCGAAATATCGAGTTTATCGGCCGCTTTTGAAAACGATCCTTCTTGCACAACGGCTAAAAAGGTCTTCATGGTGGTGAGTTTATCCATCTTTAACAATACTTTGTTGATAATGTATAAATAAGTATCATATTTATCGTCAAATTAGAAACTTATATAGTGTTTATAACTCGTTTATTTGTTTAAGGTTTTAGTATGACTCAACTTGCTTTATTTATATCTCACGGCTCGCCAATGATGGCTATTCAGCAATCGGCTACGTCAGATTTTTTTGCATCATTAGGTCAAACGGTGAGTAAACCACGTGCTATTGTGGTGTTTTCTGCCCACTTTGATGAAGCGCACGATATAGTTATTACATCCGGAGATGCGCCGCATACTATTCACGACTTTTATAACTTCCCCAAGCCCCTGTATGAAATTCAATACCCAGCACCAGGGGACCCTAAGCTTGCTAATACTATTAGTGAGTACTTTTACAAAGCGGGTATTAAAACGGTGCAAAATGCAGATCAAGGGTGGGATCATGGTGTGTGGATCCCGCTGCGCTTAATGTACCCAGCAGCTAATATTCCCATTGTTCAGGTGTCTATTAACACGCGTTTGGGCGCTCAGGCTATGTATAAATACGGGCAGTTACTTGCACCACTGCGCAGCGATAACGTATTAATTATTGGCTCCGGCGGGATTAGTCACAATCTACGTGAAATATTTAAAAGCCCTGCAACACCTAATCGTGTTCAAATGGTTGATGAGTTTACCCATTGGGTTGAGCAAAAATTAATAGCGCAAAACACCCAAGCGTTACTTAACTATTTAAATGAAGCACCTCATGCTTTATTTAATCACCCTACCCAGGAGCACTTTTTACCTCTTTTTGCAGCGCTAGGAAGTAGTGACGGTAAAGCCGAAAAAATACATGAAGACATCGAAATGGATGTTTTAGCGCTTGATGCGTATAAGTTTTATTAAATTGAGCGTTCGTTCAAAGTAAGTTAAGCTGTAAGCAAGTACTCTAAAACCAACTTAATTTATTTTATTGCGGAGCAAACATGGCAACTACACTTGCATTTGACGTATACGGTACGCTAATAAACACTCACGGCGTACTGTCCTTACTCGACGACATGATTGGCGATAACGCCCAAGCATTTTCAAATACATGGCGCGAAAAGCAATTAGAGTATTCATTTAGACGTGGATTAATGCAAAATTATATTCCTTTCTCGCTATGTACAAAACACGCACTCGATTACGCCTGCTTAGCGCACAAAACCGAGCTAAGTGAAGATCAAAAGGAGCAACTGCTAGAGCTTTATAAAACGCTTCCTGCGTTCGATGATGTAAAAGCAGGCCTTGAGCAATTAAAAGCGAAGGATTACCGTTTGTTTGCATTTTCAAACGGCGCTGCCGACGCAGTTCATACCTTATTAGAAACCGCTGGCATTAGTGAGCTTTTTGAAGGGGTAGTAAGTGCCGACGACGTTAAAACCTTTAAACCAAACCCAGGGGTTTATAGCCACTTTTTACGCGAAACTAATTCAACAGGCGCAAACACGTGGCTTGTATCAAGTAATCCGTTTGATGTAACCGGTGCCATATCGCATGGTATGCGCGCGGCGTGGATTCAACGATCTAAAGAATCTATTTTCGATCCGTGGGAAATACAGCCAAATACTATCGCAACCGACTTACTTGATTTAAAAGCAAAATTAGAAAGCGTTAATTAATTTTCTATTCCCCCTTTTGCTTATGGTATTAAGTGCCGTGGGTGTAAAGGGGGTTTACGTTTTAACTATTTACTCCCGCCTTTATTAGCTCAATTACTGTATTCATACGCTTTGCCATTGGCCTATTTCGGTGATGGCACACATAAATACTCTCGCTAATTGGATTAGCTAAATGGTGCGTTTTAATAAGCGCAGGTTTATTAAATGCGCTAACGGCATGCGCAGGTAAAACCGTAAAACCTAGCCCTAAACTTACCGGCTCCAGTATTAAACTTATCTGGTTAGAAAACCCCGTGCGTTTAATTTGATCAATATGTTCAAACTCACTGTAGTTTTCGCTCAGTAATAGCTGTGCGTGGTGTTTTGCATCGGGGTGGCCAATAAAGCCAAGCTCACATAAAACCTCCCACGTTGGGTTTTTAATATGTGCGGGGGTGACAAGTAATAAGGCTTCTTTACCAATTTTGTGGCTGGTAACTTCGCTAAGCGTCGGAGCTTGAGTTAAAAAACCTATGTCGGCACTGTGGTTTGCCACAGCTTGCTCTACACTTGTATTGGGTGCAAAGCGATAATCAATATTAAGCTCGGTATGCTTTGCCTGCAGCGCTAATAATTGGCTATAAAATTGTAGCCCACAACTACCAGGCGATTGTATTTTTACCAAGCCGCTGTAAGGCGAATCATCTTTTAATTGTTGTTCTAAAAATTGCCATTCCTTTAATAACAAGCTGCCTTGTTGATACAAGTTTTGCCCATGTACGGTAAGGGTAAATTGTTTGCCGTGGCGCTCTAATAGCGCGCAGTTTACTTGCTGCTCTAGCTTTTTAATGTGCTGACTTACGCCCGATTGGGTCATAAAAAGACGCTCGGCGGTTTGGGTAAAATGATTTACCTCAACCAAAGTACAAAACGTATTTAACCATGTTGGATTTATCATTACAAAACGTACTCAAAACGATGACTAATGATAATTTTACTTAATGTTGGTCGATTCGTAAACTAACTCCATCAACTAGCCACAAGATAAGTCACAAGTTAAAGAGGAAGCATTATGAGTCATACATATCCACGTAGTTTTTCGCACATTGGTATTTCGGTTCCCGACGTTGAAAAAGCAGTCGAGTTTTACACTAAGGTTATGGGTTGGTACACAATAATGGAACCGACTTTAATTACCGAAGACAAAAGCCCAATTGGCGAAATGTGTACAGAAGTATTTGGCGAAAAGTGGGAAAAATTCAAAATAGCGCACCTATCTACAGGGGATCGTATTGGTGTCGAAATTTTCGAATTTAAAAACCAAGAAAACCCAAAAGACAATTTTGAATACTGGAAAACAGGCATCTTTCATTTTTGTGTTCAAGACCCTGATGTAGAAGGTTTAGCCGAGCGTATTGTAGAAGCTGGCGGTAAAAAACGTATGGAAGCCCCTCGTTATTACTACCCGGGTGAAAAGCCGTACCGCATGATCTACATGGAAGACCCGTTTGGTAACATCCTTGAGATTTACAGCCACAGCTACGAGCTTATATATAGCGCAGGCGCTTACTAAACGTACCTAGTTTAAAGCACTTAGCTAAAAACAAAGGCCGCAGTATTTATTACTGCGGCCTTTTTGTTTTAGATAGGCGTGTAGATCATTATTTAAGCTAATTTAAGGGGGTATAAAAATCAATCTCTTCATTTGTTTGATTATAGGTACATACACTGATAGCTTACTAATTACACAAAGTTGTACTGAAGGAAAAATATGAAGCTGTCATTGGAAGATATCACCGCCGATAACTACGAAGCCATATGCGATTTAGAGGTTGCTAAAACACAAGAAGAATACCTAGCGTGTAATATGTGGTCGTTAGTTGAGGCGCACTACAATAGCGGGTATACCTGTAAAGCTATTTACCTAAATGGTGTACCAGTAGGCTTTTTTATGTGGGTACAAGAAACCCCTACAAAGGTTTCTATTTGGCGCTTTATGGTGGATCAAACTCATCAAAATAAAGGCATTGGGCGCAAAGCACTAGGCATGGCAATTGAGCAAATAAAAACTACTCCAGGCCTTTGCGAAATTGAAATATGCTATAACCCGAGTAACCCAATAGCCAAAGATTTTTATACAAGCTTTGGGTTCAAGGAAGTGGGCCTCGATGAGGATGACGACGATATGTTAGCGGTTATTAAAATTAGTAGTTAACTTATTCATAAGTAGGCCGTTAATTTTAAGGAATAATAGTTGTAAGATTAAATTTTCCAGCCGTGTATGTGCCTGTGTAGGTCAGATAAGCGAAGCGCCATCCGACACAGTAAAGTACCTTGCCAATTATTATCAGTATTTTATGTTGTCGAGTGGCTGGAGAGTGCCATGAGCGGACATTCAAAAGTAACTCGTTTCTGCCTTATTGCGTGTTTTAAGGCAAACCTTACATTAGAGCTAGTGTCTATGCTATAAACTAAACAGATGTGAATAAGCGCTATTCTGCGCTTCTATGAGGAGTGGTTACACAGGCCTCTTCAAAATCAGCACGCTGTGGAAAAGTAATGCTTTAATGATGTGGTTAAGACAATGAACCTCTCGGAACAGAAGCAACATCTTCCGTAGGAACTCCATAAGACTAATCTTTATGGTTTTATCTCTATTAAGTCCTTCCTTGGCCGAGCTATATGTAATGATTTGAGTTGCTTCATCATAATTATACTTGTAGTGTGCGATACCATTTCTAAGCTGGTTATCAATAGCTTCTTCTTCAAGCTTGAAGAAACAATCATCTAGCGCAGCCAGCTTCCTGCCTAAATCAACATCTGCGTACTTATCAAGCGATGTGAAATCCTTGATAAGATGACCTTTTTTATTCAAGAGCACTTCTGCAGAAAACTTGTTAAAGTCACCACGTTTGATTAGATTATTCAACCCAGCTACTAGTACCAGTTGTCTAGAGTAAACCTCTGCTAAGTCCTTATAGACATTGTTGCAAGACTCGAAGTTAGTTGTCGATACCCTAGCAGGGACATTGCCAAATTCTTCGGCTTTGTAGTCATAATACAGAGCTGGTCGTAGAGGAACTTCAAGCTTGATTAACTTAGGGTACAAGCTCAAAGTTTCATGGTGAACGTTCTTCAAGAAGCCAGTGCTAAGTAAACTATCAAAGAACTCATTCAAGTTGTCTTGATGGTCAGTGTAAAGGCTAAGAAGCACTTTCGGCATTTCGCTACTAAGTTCTTTACTATGCTCATAAACGGTCAATGGAGAAGACATAATTGAAGTAGCGGAATACAGGGCAGCAATTACATCCTGAGCTTTATGTGATTTCAGCTTTATGAACTCTAACTTCTCAAGACTCTTAATGACTTTTTCAAATCCTTTTACATTCCCTTTCATGTATTGGGACGCTAGACGTTTTAATGTTCGGTGATGTTCTCCTAGCTGGTTTATAAGCTCCAAGCGTCTAGATAGATCGGCAAAAGATTCTTGTCCAATTTCGCTAACCACATGCATAAACGTAGTGTCACCTTGTTTGTACTCACCAAACCTAGTTGGGAAATCAAGATGCAAGTCAATAAAGACATTTTCGCCAGTGAAAGGAGCTTTAAACTCCTTTATTTCTGTTGCTCCCTCAAGGTCATTAGAGCCTAATGTAAAACTAATACGCTCCCCACATTCGGGGCACGCAAATTGGAGTGGCTGAACTTCTCGGTTGGAAAAACCTATGCGGCAATCAATCAAAGTTTCGCAGGTCTCACATTGATAGCGTGTACAAACATTCATCGGTTCAAACTCTTAATTTTTGTTTAACTAAATAGTCTCAGCTATTCTGTCAGTGTCAAGCTATGATTTAGTTTGATTGAAAAAGTGCGATGTAAAATGTTTTTGATAGTGTCGTGCTGAGTTAAAAAGCCCACTGAGGGGAGCGCTGACAACTCCCCAAAAATCGTGACTGTCCAAAGATGATTTTGATCGACCGTCTGCTTATCGCTCTTTTGAGGCATTCGCCTAAACACGTTTTGGGGCAGAAATGAGTTTGGCAACATCGCCTCTGTTAGATTCCAATCAGCACAGAAAGTACTACCTCTATAAGAACTATGCTTTAGTTCAGTTCACCCTTACAACCGCAGATATTAACCATTAAAGGAGATGTTACACTTTTAAGTATGCATAACATTAATGTTTGAAACTTTTTTGCCTTCCCAGTCCGCCTTTCGTGTCAATAGAAGGTATGTATGACAATAAAGATCAAAACTTAGATTCAATCAACGTGCCTATCCAAAGAAAAATTGTGACAACAAAGATTGAAACTCACTTTTGGACATCTTCAACGCTGGCGAGAGTGTTTTATCTTCTTGTAACTGAGTTTTAGTTTGCTCAACTATTTCAGTGATATTTATGCTGTTTAAATTCATTAAAGCTAGAGCGATAGGGTAATAGCTCTAGCTTGGCATACTGGCAGGATCAGTCAATAGCTAAAAAAGATCCTTAGAAAATAATTTGTCTTGGTGAATAGTTACAAAGAATTAAATACACCACGACTAATAACCACGTTGTCATCTTCTTTTAGCGTTATGCCGTCAGATCCAATTTGGCGCCATTGTTGGCCGTTTTCTAGAGTAATAATTAACTCACCATAAGCTGCTTCTTTAATGGCTGATACAGTTGAGCTAATAGAGCTGTCATTTTCTTTCGCAATATTTTTATGCTCTGAAACCAAACTCTTCTGCTTGTGTTACCGCTACAGCAACAGGTGCGGTGGCTTCTGTATTTGTTGGTGAGAGTGTTTTATTTACAGTAGGCTTGCTCAGCGGTTTACCGGCAACCGTATTATCGTAACAAAGCAGGCGGTTAAAGTCGTTTTCAATAAAGCTACATGCTTGCAGTGCTTGCTCGTTAATAGCTGTGGCTGCAAAAGTCGGTGCGCTTAACAAAACTAATAGTGAGAGTAGTTTTTTGTTCATGTTATTCCTCAGATTCTTGTTGTGGTTTAGCGGTATAAAATTTAGCTAAAATTAGGCCTAGCTCAAACAAAATAAGCATAGGTAGCGCTAATAAAGTTTGTGACAATACATCGGGCGGTGTTAAAAACATCGCTACTACAAAAACACCCACTACAATATAGGGACGTTTTTCTTTTAAGCTTTGCGTTGTTGTAGCGCCGCTCCAGCACAGCAGCATAATGGCTACTGGAATTTCAAAAGCGACACCAAAGGCAAAAAATAGTTTTAGTACAAACCCTAAGTAGCTACTAATATCCGGTGCTAAGGTGAGCATTGCAGGACCCGCACTGGTAAAAAAGCCTAAAATAATTGGCAGTACTACAAAGTAGCAAAAGGCAATACCACCATAAAACAAAAAGATGCTTGAGGCGAGTATTGGCATTAACATGCGTTTTTCGTGCTTATACAATCCCGGAGCTATAAAACCCCAAACCTGGTGTAATATCCACGGAATAGAGGCAAATAATGCGACAAATAACGTTAGTTTAAAAGGGGCAAAAAATGGCGCTGTGACATCAGTTGCTATCATGGTTGCAGTGTTTGGCAAATGTGAAATTAATGGCGCTGCAACAAATGTATAAATGTCGTTTGCAAAATACACTATTGCAATAAAAATAACTAAAATGCTTAATAGTGATTTAATCAGCCGATCGCGTAATTCAATTAAATGCGCGACAAACCCCGATTTTACTTCCTCAGCCATTATTTTTTATACCATTTAGTAAGTTGACCACAAAGTGAGAAATTAACTTCACTTTGTATCATCAATATTTTGCTTATTAGAGGGATCGATTTGATTTTTTTTATAACTGTGGGTCACAGACTGAGCGGCCTGTTGTAGTTCAGTTAGTGAACTTTGTAGTTCAGGACTTAAATCGGTTAAGTTTTGTTGCTCCGCTTTTTTAAGGTTTTCGTGTAATTCGTGCACACGCAACTCTTCGCTCACTTCAGCTTTCACTGAGTTAGCAAGCGACTTTGCAGTTTTTATCCAGCGGCTTACCGTTCTAATTGCTACAGGTAAACGCTCTGGACCAAGCACTACTAAACCAACAATTAAAACAACAATTAGCTCCCACATCCCCATGCTAATTAAACCTTGTTATTGTCTTTATTTTTTTCAGTATGGGCAGAATCAAGCGGTGCACTTTCTTCTGATTTTTGAATCTGCTCTGGCTTTTCTTTATCTGTATTTTTTTCGTCAGACATTGCTTTTTTAAAGCCTTTAACTGCTCCACCTAAATCCCCACCAATACCGCGTAATTTTTTAGTGCCAAACAAAAGTACAATAATTGCTAATACAATCAATAACTGCCAAAGACTAATACCGCCAAATCCCATGTTTATCTCCCGTTTTCATAATTATAAAGTGTATATTTTAAATACTAATTATACGCCTAAAAACGTAAATAGCACTTAGTTTATGTGCTACGCCATGCTGCTATAAAACCAATAATAGCGCTACTTATAGCGATACTTGCAGCAATTAAATCGTGCTGTAAATAAAATAATGCCGCAATAACCATAGCCGCACTGCTAAACAAACCTAAAACCAAAGGTTTATGAGATCCCTTCGGAGCCTGTACTTGAATTTGTGGTGGACGTTTTAAGCTTTGATAAATGTAACTATTCAGCCTCATCTGAAATGAATATATCAGGCAGCTGATTTTTGAATAATAACTCAAGGGCTAGGCTTGCAGATACATATTGTTTTCTGCAAGTCGATAAATAGCTTCTCAGCAAGCAGAACATTTCAGCTCCTTGCTTACTTCTAAAACACCCCGATATTTTTTGATGAACCTTGGTCATCCTAATATCATTCTCGCCTTGGTTGTTGGTAAATGGCACGCCACTGCTCATCATGAAACGTAAAACATCATCTTGATAATCTCTTAGTCGTTCCAATAATGCGCGGGATTTGGTTCGCTTTAATCGGCCTCGCTGACCTTTCACTCGGCTACTTTTATCTGGTGGTGGACATTTAGCGTCACCTTGAAGCAATATTTTTTGATATTGCTCACGATATTTCTGTTTAGCCCCTTTATCTAGGTCGGGATTATCTATTTGAGCTTTATTCATTTCTTTAAGTAAGGTTTGCATATCCTTCGCCCATTGCATGCCGTCTTGCTCCCAAGCCCTTTCTAATTCTCGGATGTGGTGAGCATTACATAATGCATGTTGGCATTGGGTATATTGATAATATGGCTTCCAATGGTCATGACATAGCACACCGGTAAAGTGCGGTAAAATACCGGCCTCATCCATCGCTATTTTTCCTCTTTTTTCATGAGGATAAAAATAAGTCCACCAAGTCGTTGATGCACCATGAAGCCATCGCCGTTTACCGCCGATATTAATGCCAGTCTCATCAACATGCAAAGTTTGATACGGGCTTTGTAATGCCGCTTTGATGATACCTTCTGCGCCCGATGACTTTACCAGTGCCGCTGCTTGTTCATTAAAGTTAAATAAACTGCCGGCACTGATCGGAATACCTAGTTGGTCACTAAAGTATTCTTCAATGCGGTTATAAGGGAGTAATTGATATTGTGATAAGTAAACCGCATGAGCTTTCACACCAACACCATATTGAATAGGACCGTTAACACCTTGGGGGAATTCACCAACAAACCGCTTCCCTTGCTCATTCTCAAGGATTTGAGCCTGGTATTCGGTCACCACTTTACTGATATCTATATCGACGACTTGTCGCTTTTGAAAACCCACCTCACGATAGTGACCTTTAGGTAAAAAATCTCGGTCAACTAAAATGACTTGTACCTCATCAGGTGTTTCTGTTTGAGTCAGCGTTTTACCTACTCGGCCTTTTTGTCCGCCAGCTGATTTTTCTGACTTCTCTCTCGTTGGCTTTGTACGGTTGATATCTTTTGATGGAGGAATGCTACTATTTTGACTATTAAGTCCTAATTTACTAGCTAGCATAACAACGACAACAAGAATGAGTTCAATAGACAAAAACGCTTCAGAGCCGAATGACAGCTCTGTGCCATAAGCGGACACTCATAACCTTAGTCACTTGTTAAGTGTTCTTTTCTGGGGCGAAGGTAAATATTATATTTTGTACTACTTTCTTGTCTGCTTCACTTAGGTACGAAATATCAAACGGTT
>NZ_JACJFC010000024.1:0-56460 GCF_014164385.1 Pseudoalteromonas sp. SG43-3 | reverse complement strand
AACTGGCAAAGTTAGGAGGCTGGAAAGATACCAAGCGCACAGGGCGTGCATCTGTGAAAGTGTTATGGCAAGGATGGCTTAAGTTACAAGCCATCCTGGAAGGCTACGATTTAGCAAAATCTCTTAAGTCAGACTTGTGATCAAAAGACAGCTAATTAGCGCCTTTTTGATTATTGTTTAATTTTTATAATTGCCACTCTCTGGCTATCAGCTCACTTGGTTGACTCGTTAACCACTCTTGCGGGCGTAAGTAATACTGATATAGGTTAGCTTCTGGGCTACTTGGCTCTGGTTTATAGTTATATTCCCAGCGTGCAAGTGGTGGCATAGACATTAATATAGACTCAGTGCGCCCGCCACTTTGCAATCCAAATAAAGTGCCCCTATCCCATACTAAATTAAACTCAACGTAGCGCCCGCGACGATAAAGCTGAAAATCACGTTGTTGCTCTGTGTATTCGTCATTTTTGCGACGTTCAATAATAGGTAAATAGGCATCTAAAAATCCATTACCCACCGATTGCATAAACGCAAAACTCTTTTCAAAACCAAGTTCGTTTAAATCGTCAAAGAATAAACCGCCTACTCCGCGAGTCTCATCTCTGTGCTTTAAATAAAAGTACTCGTCGCACCAGGTTTTGTATTTTGGATAAACGTCGCTGCCAAAAGGCGCACAAATGTCGTGAGCAACTTGATGCCAATGTTGTACGTCTTCTAATACTGGATAAAAAGGAGTGAGATCAAACCCGCCACCAAACCACCATATTGGCTCTTCGCCTTCTTTTTCGGCTATAAAAAAGCGCACATTGGCATGACTTGTTGGTACATGAGGGTTTTTAGGGTGAATAACTAACGACACACCACACGCATGAAAGCTGCGCCCTGCAAGCTCTGGTCTGTGCGCTGTTGCCGAACCAGGCATTGAAGCGCCAAATACATGAGAGTAATTAACTCCGCCTTGCTCTATTACAGTGCCATTAGTGGTTACGCGTGTACGACCACCACCGCCTTCTGCTCGCTGCCAGTTATCTTCTATAAATTTAGCACTGCCATCTGCAGCCTCCAAACCTTGGCAAATAGTGTCTTGCAAAGCCATAAAGTATGCTTTTACTTGATTTAATAATTCGCTTTGCATATTAACCTCTAAATATTTTGCCAGTCATGGCGTCTTTTATTGTGCTTGGTTGAGTATTACCACCTAACGGCTCGTCAACGTAAAAGCCAACTTGTTCTGCAAATTGCGCTTTGGCTTGCTCAATACTAATTACCGTTTCTTGACCGGTTAAGTTTGCACTGGTTGATACTAATGGCTTGCCAAACTCTTGGCACAAACGCTTTACTGTTGGATGGTTTGTTACTCTTACCGCGATGGTATCAAACTGCCCTGTGAGCCATTTAGGCGTATTTTTAGATGCAGGCATAACCCATGTAATTGCAGCAGGCCAACTCGAAAAAATATCAGCGCGTTTATCCATTGGTATTTTTGCATCATCTACGTATTTTAATAATTGTCCGTAGTTATCAGCGATTAAAATAAGCCCTTTTTCAACCGGGCGCTGCTTAATAGATAATAGTGCCTCAACGGCTTGTTGATTATCTGGATCACAACCTAAACCATATACAGCTTCTGTTGGGTATAAAATAACTTCGCCTTGCGTTAAGCATGTTATTGCAGTGGGCGTATTTGAAAGGTCTGACAAAGTAGTCTCCAGATATAATTAAACGTTATTCAGTTGGGGTGAGCTTATGCATGCAGCTTTTTTGTGGGCATTGCAATAATATGCCGTTTGCCATATTTCTTTCTATGACGATAGGCCAGTCACATTCAGGACACGGATGTTCAACCGGTTTATTATTAAGCGTGTATTTACAACTTGGGTAGCAATCACAAGAATAAAATACTTTACCAAACTTATTACTGCGCGCGACTAAATGACCTTTTTTGCATTTAGGGCAACTAGGCAAAGTATCTTCGCTTTGCTTTTCTTCATTTTCGTTAGCAATATAATGACACTCTGGATAACCCGTACACCCAATAAACATACCATAGCGGCCATTTTTAACCACCAGCGGTTTGCTACACTCAGGACATGCAGAATCTTCTAATATTTTGATTTTGTTACTGTCGTGATGTGCCAGCGGCCTAATAAAGTCGCATTTGGGATAACTTGCGCATCCTAAAAAAGGGCCTGATTTACTATTGCGGATCACTAACTCTGAACCACACTGTGGGCATATCTCGTATTCTTTTTCGAGGGCGTGCTTGTTCGCCGAGAAAAGCGAATGGTCGATTTTACTCATGGTGATCCTAATAGGTTGGTGAATTTTCGCCTAATATACCCAAACCACTTAAAGATACAAGCAATGCCGTGCTTATCCTTTTAAGTAATTTGAGTACAATCAAGATAATTATCTCTAATGAAGAAGTTCGCTGGGTTCATCAAAAATCAAATCTTCCATTTGCTCATATGCCTCTTCAGAGCCAGGAACGTTAAACAAGATCATAAGTACAATCCACTTTAAGTCTTCTAGGCTTATAGTTGGTTTATCGAGAGAGGCTAAACAGTCCATTACCATTTCACGTGTTACATTGTTAATTACGCCTATTTGTTCAATAAACATTAAAAAGCCACGACACTCAGCGCTGAGCCTTTGGCATTCACTATCGGTAAATATACGCACAGCATCTTTAGGGTTAGCAATAAGATAAGGAGACTCATCGCTGTGTTGTAAATCGGCTAGTTGCTCTAACCAATCAAGAGCTTTAAATATCTCAGGCTTATTAAAGCCCGCACGCAGTAGCTCATCGGTTAACTCATTTTGCTCTGCAAATATATCCGCTTCGCTATGAATGTAATTTTCAAAAAGATACAAAAGAATATCAAACATATTACCTTCCTGCGCTTAACTTGATGTAACCATCTAAGACTCGCTCAATCTGATCGTCTAATTCTAAATCGAGCAACCTACTGAGTACTTTATCTATTGGCCACTGCGCACGACGCACAATGTCATCTACACTGGTTACTTCAAAGCCAATACTATTTAGAACCTCACATTGAGAATTGGCTTGAATCGGCTGCTCTTTATTAAATACATTATTGTCGTAAGTGAAACTCACCTCATCAAGAATGTCAGCCACGTTTTCTACCAGCTTAGCACCTTGCTTTATTAAAAAGTGACTTGCCTGCGCTAACGGGTTTTTAATAGAACCCGGTACTGCAAATACCTCTTTATTTTGTTCAAGCGCATAGCGTACTGTAATTAACGAACCACTTTTAATTTCAGCTTCAACAATAAGCACTCCTAACGATAACCCAGAAATAATACGATTACGGCGCGGAAAGTTGTGCGCATGAGCAGCTGTGCCTGGTAAAAACTCACTCACCAGCAAACCGCTTTCTAAAACTTGGTCTGTTAATAGTTTATGGCGTTTGGGGTAGTAAATATCAACCCCAGTACCAAGCACAGCTATGGTTTTACCTGTACCAGCAAGAGAACCTTTATGTGCTGCACCATCTATTCCCCGCGCCATACCTGAAGTAACTGTAATACCCGCCAAAGTTAACTCGTATGCAAATTCTGAGGCTATTTCAAGCCCGGTAGGTGTAGCATTACGACTGCCAACAATTGCAATTTGTGGAGTTGATAATAACGAGACATCTCCCCTGCAAAATAGTAATAAAGGCGCACTGGCAATCTGCCGGAGATCTTCTGGGTAAAGCGCATCAAAAATACAGACAACAGTAATGTTGTTCAGCGCTATTAATTGCTCATAATGACTGACTTGTTGCCAATTGGTGTTGAGTAAATTACTCGCTTGATTAGCGGTTAACCCAAGCTGTAAAAGCTTGTCATGAGATAAGTCGAATAACGACCCAAGGGAATAGTTTGTAGATAGTGCTAAAAGGGTTTTTATACCCAACCCTTTACACATATAAAAGGCAAGCCAGTGGGCTAGCTTGCCAGATGACTGATCCATGCTCTCTCCTAGAGCACCGACTCGCTACTTCTTAATGAATAACTGCAATATCTCCAATGCGAATTGGGTGCTGGTTTTTAGTTATTAATGCATAACTTACTTTGTCATACACTTTAAAGACAATTAGCTCACCAACTTTTTCTTTAGGCATGGTCCACGTTGTGTTTTGTTCGTCAGACTCATCACCAAATAATTGGCTCACATCAGATAAAAGCTTCTCATATTTACTAGAATCTTCTGGATAACGAGGGCCACGAGGACCATCAATAACCGTTGGTGATTGACGCTCTAGATCTAATACATGACCCGCTTCTATATTTTGTTCACTGCCTAAGTTTAGCACCACAACATCCATTGTGCTGAATTCTCTAACTTCGCGTGGTGAAGCAATAATATTACCTGTTACAGGTTCTAAAGGACGGTGTATATCAAAGTACGCAGGAAGCATTTGGCCTTCCATTGCCGGCATTAAAAAATCACCTTGCTGAATTTCTCGTTTAACAGACTCAACACGTAATGATGAAGGCACGCCATTTTTCTCATCGCCCGCTCTAAAAGCACGTGCTATACCCACATAAGATGCACGCGTTGCTAACACCTCACCGGTTAAGTCAGTGTAGGGGTCACCTTTATGGTAAATGGCATATGCTTTATGTACTTGTAAGTCGCCTTTAACATATAAAATATGGCCTAGCGTTTGTGTTTTAGTATTTTCGTTTGCACCTAAAATATAAGGTTTACCTTTAATATCGTCACTGTTCATTGCTTGCTCGTAACTGATATAAGGTTTGATCATTTCAAGCGGCAAAGTAGTAATAGCATCACGCCCTTTTGGTGTAATACGACCCTGAGGAGATAGCTTTCTATATCCTTTATTGATCACTAAACGTGGGTTTCCATCTGCATCGTATATCAACGCTAATGCATCACCGGGGTAAATTAGGTGTGGGTTGTCAATTTGTGGATTCATTTGCCAAAGTTCAGGCCATAGCCAAGGCTCATCTAAATAGATGCCAGAAATATCCCAAAGTGTATCGCCTTTTTTTACAACATACTGTTTTGGTGCGTCTTTTTTTATTTTAAGTACATCAGCAACTGCGGGAAACGCAGCGCTTAACGTAAGCATGATTGCAAGTAGTGGAGATTTCATCGAGCTTCCTTGTATTGTTTTTTCATTATTATTGCCCAAAACCTGTTAAAGGTGAACGCGAATGGCTAAAATAAGAGCATACAATACCCTAAATTAAGCACAAGTGAAAAAGGTAACTATGGCTAGGTTAGAAGTTTTAAGATTTCCAGATGAACGTTTACGTACTGTAGCAAAAGATGTTGTACAAGTTGATGACACAGTACGCCAAATTGTAAAAGACATGCTAGAGACAATGTACGATGAAAATGGCATTGGTCTTGCGGCCACGCAAGTAGATATTCATCAACGAATCGTTGTTATTGATGTATCAGAAGAGCGCAATGAGCCACTGGTATTAATTAATCCACAAATCATAAAAAAAGACGGCTCTACCGTTAGCGAAGAAGGCTGTTTATCAGTACCTAACTCGTATGCAAAAGTAGATCGCGCAGAAACAGTAACAGTCGCTGCACTTAACGAAAACGGTGAAGAATTTGTATTAGATGCAGATGAATTATTGGCTATTTGTATTCAACATGAACTAGATCACCTTCAAGGTAAGCTATTCATTGATTACTTATCTCCATTAAAGCGCCAACGTATTCGTAAAAAGCTTGAAAAAGAAGCCAAGTTTGCAGAACAGTAATAAGCACCTTAGGAAAACTCAGTGACTCAACCATTACGCATTATATTTGCCGGTACGCCGGACTTTGCCGCACGTCATTTACAAGCGCTGATACAAAGCGAACACCAAATAGTGGGTGTATATAGCCAGCCAGATCGCCCTGCAGGTCGTGGTAAAAAATTAAAAGCCAGTGAAGTGAAAGAGCTAGCGCTTGAGCACAACTTACCGGTTTTTCAGCCACAGTCATTAAAAAATGATGAAGCACTAGCTGAGCTAACAAGCTTAAATGCCGACATTATGATTGTTGTAGCATATGGTTTAATTTTACCTAAAGCTATTTTAGAAGCGCCACGTTTAGGTTGTTTAAATGTGCATGGCTCTATATTACCGCGCTGGCGCGGTGCTGCACCTATTCAACGCGCAATTTGGGCAGGTGATGAACAAACCGGCGTAACAATAATGCAAATGGATGAAGGGCTAGATACCGGCGATATGCTACATATAAGCCGCTGCCCTATTAGCACAACAGAAACTAGCGCAAGCTTATATACAAAGCTTGCTGAGCTAGGTCCAGATGCGTTAATTGAAACCATTAATAAATTAGCTAATGGTGAGATCACCCCTGAACCTCAAGACGATGAACTTGCTAACTACGCTAAAAAGCTTTCTAAAGAGGAAGCTGATATCGACTGGTCCATGAGTGCGCTTCAAATCGAGCGAAACATTCGCTCTTTTAACCCGTGGCCAATGTGCTTTACCCAAATGGGTGGGCAAACAGTAAAGATTCATCAAGCGCAGGTTATGCTGCAATCAGGTGATCCTGGGCAAATTTTATCAAGCGACAAAAATGGCGTAGTAGTGGCGTGTGGCGAACACGCTTTATGTATTACGCAATTACAGCCGCAAGGTAAAAAACCAATGGCAATTAACGACTTTTTAAATGGTCGTAGTGACTGGGTTACTCCTGGCACAATATTAGGCGAAAACAATGAGTAATGTTCCAAACGTACGAGCGCTTGCCGCTGAAACTTTATATAACGTAGTTGATAAAGGCGCATCGCTTAATCAAGAACTTCCATTTGCAAGCCAAGGCTTGCCGCCTAAAGATAAAGCGTTGCTACAGCAAATTTGTTATGGCGTTTTACGCTACTTACCGAGCCTTGAAAATTACTGCCAACACTTAGTAGAGCAGCCATTAAAAGGTAAACGTAGAATATTTCAGTTTTTATTATACGTAGGTATTTATCAACTGCAGCATATGCGCGTACCACCTCATGCTGCCATTTCAGAAACGGTTAACGCACTGGCTCAATTACGCGCTTTAGGATTAAAAGGACTGATAAACGCCATTTTACGTAGCTTTCAGCGTCAACAAGCTGAGCTTGAAGAAAAAGCGAAGCTTATTCCGGTATGTTTATACAACCATCCAAATTGGTTTATTAAACAGGTGCAAACAGCCTACCCAGATAGCTGGGAAGCACTACTTGAAGAAAACCAGCAACAAGCGCCGATGTGGCTTCGTGTAAACCAAGCACAATTTAGCACGCAAGAATACAGCGACATGCTTAGCGCTAACGATATTGAACACACCTTAAACCCTGATTTTATTGATGGGATTAAGCTTGCCAAACCACGTGATGTATTTTCGTTACCTGAGTTTGATACAGGTGCATGTTCAGTACAAGATGCTGCCGCACAACTTGCAGCTCGCTTTTTAGAACCTAAAGCAGACGACTATATTTTGGATGCCTGCGCAGCCCCTGGCGGTAAAACATGTCATATTTTAGAGCTTGCTGATGCTGATGTACTTGCACTTGATAGCGACTCAACTCGCCTTGAACGTGTTAAGCAAAACTTAACTCGTATTGGCTTAGGTGCAGACCTACAATGTGGCGATGCATCGCAACCACATACCTGGTGGGATGAAAAATTATTTGATCGTATTTTACTTGATGTGCCTTGTTCGGCCACTGGCGTAATTCGCCGTCACCCTGACATAAAATGGTTACGTCGCGCATCAGATATCGAAGACTTAGCCAAGTTACAAAGCGATATTCTTGATAGCATTTGGCCACTGTTAAAACCAGGTGGCACATTGGTATATGCTACGTGTTCGGTTCTTCCACAAGAAAACCAACAGCAAGTTGCTAAGTTTTTAGCTAATAACGATGATGTAGAACATATACCTCTACACGAAAACGATACCGTAACAACGCCAGGTTTGCAGTTACTGCCCGGTGAAAGTGATGGATTTTATTACGCTAAGCTAGTTAAAAAAGCCTAATAGCCGTACACTAAATAGTTAGCCATTTATGAAACATTAAATGGCTATTTTTTTAATTAAATTATGATCAATACCACGGGTAAATAATGAAAATAATTATACTCGGTGCCGGGCAAGTTGGTGCTACGCTTGCTGAAAACTTAGTTGGCGAACAAAACGAAATTACCGTTGTTGATATAGACGGTAACCGATTACGTGAACTTCAAGATAAGTACGACTTACAAGGGGTTATGGGCCACAGTGCGCATCCTGATGTATTACGCCGTGCAGGTGCTGAAGATGCCGATATGATTATAGCGGTAACCAGTTCAGATGAAGTGAACATGGTTGCATGCCAAGTGGCGTACAGTATTTTTAAAACGCCCACTAAAATTGCCCGCATTCGCTCAGAGCAATATTTAAAATACCGCGAAAAACTATTTCAAAACGATGATTTACCAATCGATCATTACATTGCTCCCGAAGCACTGGTCACTAAGTATATTCGCCGTTTAATTGACTACCCTGGTGCTCTGCAAGTATTGCAGTTTGCTGATGGCATGCTCTCGTTAGTAGCCGTAAAAGCTTACTATGGCGGTTTACTTGTAGGTTATGCGTTATCTGCACTTAAAGAACATATTCCTAATGTAGAAACTCGTGTTGCCGCTATTTATCGTCAAGGTAAAGCAATAAAACCATTGGGTACCACCGTTATTGAAGCCGATGACGAAGTATTCTTTATTGCCGCTACAAAACATATACGCGCAGTAATGAACGAGCTACAAAAACTTGAGCGTTCGTACAAAAAAATTATGATAGCTGGTGGCGGTAACATTGGGGCAGGCCTTGCCCGCTCACTTGAAAAAAACCACACCGTTAAACTAATTGAACGCAGTAAAGAACGTGCTGAGCAACTCTCAGAAATGCTCGATAACACGGTCGTTTTTTGTGGTGACGCATCTGATCAAGAACTGCTCTCAGAAGAGCATATTGAACAAGTAGATGTGTTTATTGCCGTAACCAACGACGATGAAGCAAACATTATGTCAGCCATGCTTGCAAAACGTATGGGCGCACAGAAAACCATGGTGCTTATCCAGCGTGGTGCTTACGTTGATTTGGTACAAGGCGGCGAAATAGACATTGCCATATCGCCACAACAAGCAACAATATCAGCGTTATTAACGCACGTACGCCGTGGTGATATTGTTAATGTGTATTCACTGCGTAAAGGTGCGGCAGAAGCCATAGAAGCGGTTGCTCATGGTGATGAAAGCACATCTAAAGTTGTTGGTCGCGCGATCGCCGACATAAAACTTCCAGCGGGTACAACTATTGGCGCAATAGTACGTAATGACGATGTACTGATAGCTCACGATGATACAATTATTATGTCGGGCGATCATGTCATTATGTTTTTAATCGACAAAAAACATATTACCGTTGTAGAAAAACTATTCCAAGTAAGTGCTATATTCCTTTAACTAGTTACGCTAATTAGTTAATTTAAAATACAAAAAAGCCGCTGACTAAGGCGGCTTTAGTGGAGTATCTTCGAATATTGATTACTGTACCTTTGAAAACTCTTCTTTAGAGATTTCACCATTTCCATCAGTATCTAAATCATCAAAAATCTTCACAAGTTGAGGGTTAACCTTCGCTTCTTCCATTGAAATCGCACCGTCGCCATCTGCATCAAAAGAGGCAAAATCTACTGCAGCATATGCTGCTGATGAAGATGCTAAAACGATAACTGCAAGTGTTGTATTGAATGTTTTCATAATTATATTCCTAGTAATATGGGAAGTCCTTTTCAAAGATCCCTGACTGTGAAAAATGTTTAATTAGTAATTAGCGAACTCTTCTTTAGAAAGCTCGCCGCTACCATCTGTGTCTAGCTCAATAAATTCAGCCATTAAATCGGTATCGACTGCCGCTTCGCTTGGGCTAATTGTGCCGCTACCATCGATATCAAGGCTGTCAAAATCTGATGCTGCAAATGCAGCTGAAGAAGATGCTAGTACTATAAGTGCTAATGCTTTATTTAAATGTTTCATAACTTAATCCTTCAATGTTCTATCAAAAAAATTGCTTCGTTTAACTTAAAACGTAATTTTTCACTTCCTTGTTATCCTCTTTCGTAAGCTCCCTTGCCTACTTAGTTTGTCTTTGGCAACTCAGGATAAATACTTTTTAATTAAGCTTCTGAAAATTCTTCTTTTGATAACTCACCATTTTGGTCAGTATCAAGCTCAGAAAACATGCTCATTAATTTTGCGTCTACTGATGCTTCTGCTTGGCTAATTGTGCCACTGCCGTCTACATCAAGTGTGTCAAAATCTGTTGCTGCAAAAGCGGCTGAAGAAGATGCAATAGCGATAAGTGCTAAAGTTTTATTAATGCTTTTCATAATATGTATCCTTCAAATTTATGTGTGTGCGATTAAGTGTTTCACTTTGAATCACGATTTCGTTCAGTACACCCTGACTATTACAACTTAAATGCCAACATTGAAAAGCCATTAAATTTCAAGAAGTTAAAAAGAATACGTACAATAAGTAGGAATTTTCAGAGTCATTACTGTTGCCTTTTCGCAACACGCTTTAGAGGTGAAAAACTAAAGTCATTAAAAACAACTAGTTATGTTTATATAAAAAGATACATTTTAAAATGTAGAGCTATAAAAGGAGGGATTTTAAAAAATAATTAAGGTTAATTTTAACGAAGTAGCTATAACAACAAAAAACAAGCCATAACAAAAAATACGTAAAACATTGTTTTATCTGAATAATATTTTTAATTATATAAAAACAAAAAAACACTTTATAAATACTCACGTAAAATGACATTTTGTTGCAAATAAGCGAAAAACGATTTAGTCAACGGTGGGCTCAAGCGCAGATGGGTCTATAAAATGCTCTTTCATAAAGGTTTTCATTTCATCCTCGCTTGCTAGTAGCTTAATTCCGCAGTGCACACCTGCGACATGCTCTTTAACACTGCAAATTTCACCTTCAAAATCTTTATCACTACTATTGAGTACGACAGTGCATTGCATATCTTTAATACCTTCAGCTTGCTGATCGCCTCTAATATCAAACATTACACCAGTGAGTGAAATGTCCTTAATAAGGCCTTCAAGCACTCTATCGTCACTTAGTTTTAGCTTTGCAGGTAACAAGGTAGGTATGCGTGTTTGCGAGCGTAGCGCAAATAGCTGCACTTGCTTAGGAAAATTAATAAAGACGAGTTTAGCGGGATGAGAGGCTACTGACATAATTTGCTGGCGAAACGCAATAACTTGCCCGCCACTGCCTTCAATCAGTGCTCTTACAACAACCATTACACCATCACGTAAATAGTCACTCGCTGCAGGTAAACGCTTAGCATTGGGATAATTTAAAATAATAAACTGTTTATCGAGTAAACCAACTAATTCAGTTTTAACACGCTTACTGCTTGTAGGTGTTAATATTTCTAGGTCAACTAAACTGCCTACACCTATATGCTTTAGCTTTTCTAAATTTGTTGGCATATCCCTTTTTCCAATATTTTGTAATTTAAAACTTAAGCCGCTCGTTTATCCACGCCAAAAAGTAGGCGTAAATAACACTAATAAAGTAAATATTTCTAGGCGACCAAACACCATTGCAATAGTAAGCAACCATTTAGCACCATCGGTTATAGCACCATAATGCGACGCTACATCTCCTAAGCCAGGCCCTAAGTTATTTAAACAAGCCGCAGTGGCTGAGAACGCAGTTATGTTATCCATACCCGTGCCCATAAGCGCTAACATGATAATAATAAATACAAGCGCATATGCAGAGAAAAATCCCCACACGGCTTCTACTACTTTGTCTGGCAACGCCTTACGACCCAGCTTGATTGAATATATAGCCCGTGGGTGCACTAAACGATTGAGCTCACGCACGCCCTGCAAATAAAGTAAAAATACGCGCACTACTTTCATACCACCACCGGTAGAGCCTGCACAGCCACCAATAAAGCTCGAAAATATAAGTAAAATAGGTAAAAACAAAGGCCATGTTGAAAAGTTATCAGTAGCAAAGCCTGCTGTTGTACTCATTGAAACAGCTTGAAATAACGCCTGATCGAGGGTTTCATCGCCATTAGCAAATATTTCGTTAGAGGAAAGTACGGTAAAACAAATAACCACCAGCGCTAATTGAATACACAAAAACACCTTAAACTCTGGGTCTCTAATATAAACTTGTATATTTCGGCTCGCCACTGCGGCGTAATGCAGGGAGAAGTTAACAGCGGCAATAATTAAAAAGAACACACAAATAAAGTTAATTACAGGGCTGTCAAAGTGCCCCATGGAGGCGTCGTAAGTAGAAAAACCACCTATCGCCACCGTTGAGAATGCATGGCATATAGCATCAAACCACTCCATTCCCGCAGCCCAATAAGCCAGCATACAAGTAATAGTCAACGACACATAAATATACCAAAGGTGCTTTGCAGTATCGGCAATTCGCGGGGTCATTTTAGAATCTTTTACAGGCCCTGGTATTTCAGCGCGGTACAACTGCATACCACCAACACCTAGCATTGGGAGTATAGCAACAGCGAGTACGATTATACCCATACCGCCAAACCACTGGAGTTGCTGGCGATAAAACAATACCGACTTGGGTAAATACTCAATACCGGTAAGCACCGTAGCGCCGGTGGTTGTTAAGCCAGAGAATGCTTCAAACACCGCATCGGCGAGCGATAAGTTAGGTTCTTGTAAAAAGATAAGCGGCAAGGACGCAAACGCCCCAAGTACCAGCCAAAACAAAACAACAATTAAAAAGCCTTCACGTGCTTTTAAATCACCGTTTTCATGGCGGTTTGGGTAATAAGCCATCATGCCAATAACAACACTAAAGATAAATGCTAAAACAAAAGGAACACCACCACCGTCTTTGTATATTAAAGACACCAGTGCCGGAGGCACCATGGTAATACTAAACAGCGCAACAAGTTGGCCAAGAATTTTTATGATGGTACGAAATTGCATTTAGCTTGTCGCTTTTATTATTAGTAAATTCAGGCTGAGTAGTATCAACCAAATTAAATAGGGTCAGTATGCATTATATGCAATTTGTGTAGGTTATTACTCTTTAATAGTTAACTCAACTGCGCCGTGACTTAAATCAAAAATATCTTTGATTGCTTGCTGAGCTTCACGGCTATCGATTGTAATCACCCACTCAATATTAGCAGTAAATTGCTTATCAATATTAAGCACTTGATACTTTGTTTTTAATAACTGCTCAATCGCGCCTTGCATGCTGTACTCACTACTCCCAGTAATTTCAACGCTGGGAACTTTAAGCACCGTTTGCAATTTTACTAGTGCATTATTTAATGAGCCACCATAAGCACGTACTAGCCCGCCGGTGCCTAATTTTATGCCGCCAAAATAACGTGTCACCACGGCAGTGATTTCGCCAAGGCCCGAACCCACCAGCACATTTAACATAGGTTTCCCCGCAGTGCCATTAGGTTCACCATCATCCGAAAAACCATAAACATGGCTGCCACCAGGATTGCCTGCCACATGTGCCCAGCAGTTATGACGTGCATCGCTATACTTTTCTTCAATGCTTTTAATAAATGTTTTTGCTGAATTTAAATCGGGGGTGTGTGCAATGTGGACTATAAACGTACTTTTTTTTATTTCTTCTTGATGAAAAACGTCAGCAGCAGGATATTTATATTCAGACATATTAAGAGCTCAATTAAAAATGGGGCCTAAAGGCCCCGTTCATATGCATATTTTAACGTTTATTCGCTAACTCGTCTTTATAGAAATTAATCGAGTTCTAAATTACGCGTCATATTCTCTAGGCTATCTTCGTGAACAATAATGTTATCTTCAATACGAATGCCGCCAAATGGTTTAAATGACTCTACCTTTTCCCAGTTAATAAACTGCTTATTATCGGTTTGCGCTAAATCACCAAGCAGTGAATCAATAAAGTATAAACCTGGCTCAATAGTAAACACTTGGTTTTTTTCGATCAGGCGAGTACAACGCAAGAACGGATGCCCTTCAGGCGATGGTTGATGTGTGCCCTTTTCGTCACTCATAAAACCGCCCATATCATGCACTTGTAAACCTAGGTGATGTCCTAGTCCATGCGGGAAGAAAGTAGATGTAATTTTACGCTCAACAATTTCCTCCGCGGGTAGGTTAACAATTTTAAAGTCACTAAGTATTTGTGCGATACGATTATGACATTCAACGTGTAAATCACCATAAAGCATACCCGGCTTTAAACCTTTACCTAACTCGATTTGTTGAACAGTCATCGCTTGCACAAGCTCAGCAAACTCACCCTGCTTTTTAAAATCATACGTACGAGTAATATCAGCAGCGTAACCATTAAAGTTTGCACCGGCATCAATTAAAAATGAGTTGTGGGTGTGTGGCACTTTTGGATCAAAGTGCGTGTAGTGCAAAATAGCGCAGTTTTCGTTAAGCGCAACAATGTTGCCGTACGGCATTTCATTTTCGCTTTGACGTGTCGCCATTAAGTACGCTTGCTGAATGTCGAACTCGCTACCACCATTAAAGAATGTATCGCGTGCAGCTTTATGCCCATCTACTGCAATGCGGTTAGCGTTGCGTAAACATTCAAGTTCGTACTGCGTTTTATAAGCGCGGTGGTAATGAAAATAGTTAAGTACAGGCTCAGGGTTCATAATACTAAAACCAAGAGCTTGCGCTACTTCAATGTATTCACCCATGTAAGCATATTTAGCTTTATCGTATGGTAATAACTTTTCTACTTGATCAGGCTGAAGTAGTAGCTCTATATCAAAGTACTCAGCCCAAAAGTCGCGAGGCTCGTCTGGTACTTTATGCCAAAAATCTACTGGACGATAAAATATGAGTTTTGGTTTGTCGCTGCCATTTACCACAATCCAGCAATGAGGATTGTCAATAACCGGTAACCACGCTTTAAACTGTGGATTAACTTTAAATGGATAATACATATCATCTAAAAACTGGCGCTTAGCTTGGCCTGAATGAATTACTAATCCTTCTAACCCTTCGCTATTACAAATTGTACGAGTACGCTGTTGCAGTGTTGCAATATGTTCGGCGTATAAAACGGCTAATTTATCCATTGTTAATCCATCTGTTAAATTTAACTTGCTATGAGTCTATCACTTATACCAATTGCATTAAATTAATGATCTATTATAGCGATAAGAAAATAGCTTAATAACAAGGCTAAAATTATGATACATAGTTGTTCTATATAAATAATTTTTAACGCAGTTATTGAATTATTTAATACGCTAGAATGATCACGTTTTTAATAAAATTGGTATTACCCTCAGCGCTCAAAAAAGGGGATATCTAAACGCATTAGATATCCCCCCTACTTTAAACTTATGTTTACTAACCGCCCATTTTCATTTCGAGTAGCGGCGCTAATACATTACCTTCTCGGCCCATTCTTGTATGGTAAACCTGCCTGTACGCAAATACATTTTTTACGTAATCGCGGGTTTCGCGATACGGAATAAGCTCTACCCATAACTCAGCCGGAATAGCGTCATCAGGTAACCAACGCTTTATACGGTGATAACCCGCATTATAAGAAGCCGTAGCCAGTACTTCATTGCCATGGTTTTTCTTTTTTAAGTACTGTAAGTAACTCGTACCTAACCTAATATTTGTTTTAGGTTGATATAAACGACTACTTGTCACACTGCCTTTATTTACATACTCAGCAGTACTAGGTAATAACTGCATTAAACCACGCGCATTAGCATGTGAGCGTGCATCTAGCGCAAAAGAGCTTTCGCGCCTTGCAATAGCAATACTCCAAGCAACATCTATCTTGCTACGTTTACTGTAGCGCTCAAAAACATCTTGAAACGCAAACGGAAAACGTTGCTCTACGTTATCCCATGCTTTAATTTTTGCTAAAGTAAAAATAGTACTGTCGTGCCAACCTAAATCGGTAGATAACTGTGATGCTGCCAGCTTTTCTTCATCGCTGGAGGTATCCGTTAGGTAATTCCATTCACGGCGTGCCGACGTAAAGCGCTCAATATCATAAAGTGCTTTTGCACGCTTAAAGCCTGGTGCATTACTCACTTTATCTACAAGTACCTTATCGACTGCTAAAGGCTGATTATTTAAATCAACGGGCAACCCCAAACGTGCTGCGGCTAAAAAGCCGTAATAATCACGATTAGCCGCTACTTTTTTCCAAATGTCGTCTGCTTTTTGTTGCTCGCCACGTTGTGCATAGCTATAAGCTAACCAATATTGCTGACCAAGACTTAAATTTTCTTTACCTGTAAAAAATGCAGCAATCCCTTCCCAATCTTGGGTTTTGAGCATATTGCCCAGTTGCCACTGAATAAGCTTGCTGTCTAGTCGCTCTTTTGGCACTTTATTTAGCCAAAAGCTCGCTTGTTTATGCCCGCTAGAGGCAAGTGACAATGCAAAAGTGTAATACACATCCGCTTTTTCTTCATCGCTGTACTTAAATATTTTTTCTAGCTTTTCCCATGCTTTTAAAGCTAGCTCTTTATCGCGCCAAACCAAACGCTTAACACCATAAATAGCTATTTGCCCTTCTTTAGCCGACTTGTTTTTATATCTATATAATCCAGCGGCTGCGCTTGGATCTTTTCGCACTTTTAAATATAAGTCAGCTAAGTAACGCTCCTTACTTGGTAATAAAGTTTTTAAGTAAGGTAATAAGCTTTGCGTTCCGCCTTGTGCAGCAAGTGTTACACGCTTCCAAACCGTTTCTTCTTTCATGTAGCCTTTTTTACGCCACGTAGAAAATAAACTATCACAACCATTAGGTTGCGATTTACCTACAGCCCATAAGTCGGTCACCTGATTTAGAATTGCCTTTTCGGGCGCACCTAAATCAAGCTGAAAATCTAAATAAGTACAAGTAAGCTCCGTATTAGACGTTTCACGATAGTTGCGGATATACGCCGCCTTTTCGTTGTTATCTTTTAAATACTCTAACCACGCTTTACGGACCGGCCACTCAAGCGGCGTATGCTGGTATATATTTAAATATTCTTCTATTTCTGCCTGATGTTTAATGCTCGGATGGCGTTGCCAATACGTTTTTTCAACATAAGGTTTTAACGGATGATTTAGGTTACTAACCGCTTGTTTAAAGTCTTGGTAACTGCCGTACCTTACTTTTTTTTCGGCATCTAAAAATGCATCGTTATCGTTACTTGCCTCGGCAGAATGAAGAGGAAAAATGAATGCAGCTGCCGCAACACTTAGTAAATATTTTTTCATAATGTCCTTTAATAAAAATTAAAGTTGTGAATAAAAACTTTTCAACCACCTTAGCACCAAACCAGCTATATTTTAACCAGTCGATTGTAACCGAGTTAAATTTTTCGTTGCATTTTTAATTTAAAGCAAGCACACTGATTGAAATGCAAACTCATCGTACCAGTCTTAGTTCGTCAACTAGGGAGAATAATAATGTTATATAAAAGCGATTCCTTTGAAGTTAGCTTCCTGAAGGAAAACATCGCCGAGTTTAAGTTTTGTGTTGCAGGTTCTGTAAACACACTATCTCAAAAAACTCTTTCAGATTGCGCAGCAGCATTAAAAGAATTAGCCGCCAATACTGATATCAAAGGCATGATTTTTACCAGTGATAAAGACCACTTTATTATTGGTGCCGATATCTTCGAATTTTTACCTACATTTACTAAACCTGAAGAAGAATTAGTAGTGTGGATCAAAAACGCAACCGACGTTTTTGATGCAATTGAAGATTTACCATTCCCAACTCTAAGCGCTATAAACGGTATGGCACTTGGCGGTGGTTGTGAGTGGGCACTTGCTACCGATTATCGTGTGGCAAGCGAAACAGCTAAAATGGGCCTACCAGAAGTTAAACTTGGCATAATGCCAGGGTTTGGTGGCACAGTGCGCTTACCACGTATCATTGGCGCCGATAACGCGATGATGTGGATTACCTCAGGCGCAGAAAACCGCGCAGCAGATGCCCTTAAAGTAGGTGCGTTTGACGCGGTAGTTAGTGCTGACAAACTTCTAGAGTCAAGTGTATCAACACTTGAACTGGCGATTGCTGGCAAGCTAGATTGGCAAGCAAAACGCAACGTAAAACTACAGCCACTTAAATTAAACCGTGTTGAGCAAGGCATGAGCTTTGCTATGGCAGAAGGTATGGTAATGGGTAAAACCAAAGGCCACTATCCTGCACCGGTTATGGCTGTACGTACTATTAAAGCAGCGGCAAACTGTACTCGCGATGAGGCAATGGCAATCGAAAACGCTAACTTTGCTAAATTAGCACGTACACCAGAAGCAGCAGCACAAACTGGTATATTCCTAGCTGATCAATACATTAAAGGTAAAGCACGTAAATTTGCTAAGCACAGCGATGTAGAAATTAAACAAGCCGCTGTATTAGGTGCTGGTATTATGGGTGGCGGTATTGCATACCAGTCTGCTTACAAAGGCACACCTATTATAATGAAAGACATCCAACAAGATGCGCTTGATTTAGGTATGGGTGAAGCATCTAAATTGTTAGGTGCAAAAGTTAAGCGTGGCCACATGCCAATGGAAAAAATGTTGGCAACACTTAGCAAAATTAAACCAACACTTAACGAGTCAGACCTACAAAGTGCCAACATCATTGTTGAAGCCGTTGTAGAAAACCCTAAAGTTAAGCAAGCAGTACTCGCTGATCTTGAAAAGAACATGCCAGAAGGCACTGTACTTACTTCAAATACATCGACTATTTGTATTGATTTACTAGCACAAGCGCTAGATAAGCCAGAAAACTTCTGTGGTATGCACTTTTTCAACCCTGTGCCAAAAATGCCATTAGTAGAAATTATCCGTGGTGCAAAAACCTCAGATAAAACAATTAATGCAGTAGTTGATTACGCGCTTAAATTAGGTAAATCGCCAATTGTTGTTAACGATTGCCCAGGCTTTTTTGTAAACCGTGTTTTATTCCCTTACTTTGCAGGTTTTAGCAAATTAGTGGTTGAAGGCGCTAACTTTGCAAAAGTAGATAAAGTAATGGAAAACGTATTTGGCTGGCCTATGGGTCCGGCTTACCTACTTGATGTTGTAGGTATTGATACAGCGTTCCATTGTACTGGCGTAATGGCTGACGGTTTCCCTGAGCGTATGGCGCGTGCTGATAAAGACCCTGTGACTATTTTTGCCAACGAAAAACGTTTTGGACAAAAGAACAAAGCCGGTTTTTACAAATACGAAACAGATCGTCGCGGTCGTCTTAAAAAGTCTCATGACGAGACAGCAATTGAGCTACTAAGCCCAATCACAGACGCACCAAAAGAATTTGATAAACAAGAAATCATCGACCGTTGTATGATTCCAATGATTAACGAAGTGCTACTGTGTTTGCAAGAAGGCATTGTTGCCTCGCCGCAAGAAGCAGATATGGCATTAGTTTACGGTGTTGGTTTCCCTCCATTTAGAGGCGGCGCGTTCCGTTACTTAGATCAAACTGGTTTAGCTAACTTTGTTGCAGCAGCAGACAAATACGCTCACCTAGGTGCGATTTACCAAGTATCTGAACAAACTCGCAAGTGGGCCGAAGAAGGTCGTGTTTTCTATAAGGTGGAAGGTTAATATCATGAATAATCCAGTAATTGTAGATTGTATCCGCACACCAATGGGTCGCTCTAAAAGTGGTGTATTCAAACATAAACGTGCAGAAGACTTAAGCGCACATTTAATGAAAGGCTTACTAGATCGCAACCCTGCAGTTGATCCAGCATCAATTGACGATATTTATTGGGGTTGTGTACAGCAAACATTAGAGCAAGGCTTTAACGTAGCACGTAACGCATCATTGCTTGCCGGTATTCCGCACAGCGTTCCTGCTGTTACGGTTAACCGTTTATGTGGCTCTTCTATGCAAGCATTGCATGACGCAGCACGCGCAATAATGACAGGCGCTGGCGACACTTACCTAATTGGTGGTGTTGAGCACATGGGTCACGTACCTATGACTCACGGCAACGACTTTCACCCAGGCTTAGCAACATCAATTGCACAAGCGTCTGGCTCTATGGGCTTAACAGCAGAATACCTTGCAACGCTTCATGGCATTAGCCGTGAGCAACAAGATGAATTTGCTTACCGTTCACATCAACGTGCACAAGCTGCAACTGTTGAAGGCCGCTTCCGTCGCGAAATTTTAGCAATGGAAGGTCACGATGCAGATGGTTCGCTTATCTTAGTTGAAGACGACGAAGTAATTCGCCCAGAAACAACAGTAGAAGGTCTATCAAAGCTTCGCCCAGTATTTAATCCTGCATCAGGTACGGTAACAGCCGGTACTTCTTCAGCACTTTCTGACGGCGCATCTGCAATGTTAGTAATGAGCGAAGAAAAAGCAAAAGAACTTGGTTTACCAATTCGTGCGCGCATTAAAGCAATGGCAGTCGCTGGTTGCGATCCATCAATTATGGGTTACGGCCCAGTACCAGCAAGTAAAAAAGCACTTGCTCAAGCCGGTATTACAATTGATGACCTAGGCGTAGTAGAACTTAATGAAGCCTTTGCAGCACAATCATTACCTGTAATGAAAGATTTAGGGTTAATGGATGTTGTTGACGAAAAAGTGAATTTAAATGGCGGCGCAATCGCACTTGGTCACCCACTGGGTTGTTCGGGTTCGCGTATTAGCACATCGCTTATTCACTTAATGGAAGACAAAAATGTACGATACGGTTTAGCAACTATGTGTATTGGTTTAGGCCAAGGCATTGCAACTGTATTTGAACGTGTTCAAGACTAATTAGTTTAAACATGTAAAACCATCTTGGTGATTAAAAAGGCGAACTGATTTTATTCAGTTCGCCTTTTTTATTAGCTTCAATTTATAAAACGTCCCTTTATCAAACAAGCATGTAACAGCGTAATTATGTGATCGGGCGTATTATTAAATAAAGCATTTTGAAACTGCTAAAAGCATTAAGTAAAATAGTTAAATTACACATAAAATTGCGTTAAACTGCCAAACTTATTAATTGCTATACCTAAGCACTCGCGTACACAGCAATCACTTTAATTAAACAGGCCAATTTATTATGAGCTTTGATAATCCCGATCACCAATTAGATGCCATAGGCCTTCGCTGCCCAGAGCCAGTAATGATGGTACGTGCTGCTATTCGTAAAATGAATGACGGTGAAACGTTATTAATAACTGCTGATGACCCGTCAACCACTCGCGATATTCCGAGCTTTTGTACGTTTATGGATCACACGCTGGTGGCTAAAGATGCAGAAGAAGCACCGTATAGATATGTGGTTAAGAAAGGGCTGTAATTACAGACTTATTTTAATGAATTGCTTATTTTTGTCACTCCGATACTCTTGTTCTACTTTCGGCAACGCTTCATCAAAGCTAGTCTCGTTACTTATATCACTATGATAAATTAATACATCTAAAAACACCTTGCAAAGCTCTTGGCACATGTATTTAGCATAATCGCTTTTATAAGTATCGTGTGTAGAAATATTTCTAATAATACGCGCGGAGTGTAATAGCAATCCCTCATCTCGATTTATGCTTTTGCAGCACCTTAAAATTGCACTTTTTGCCGTATTTTTTTCCTTAACCCCTTTTTTACCAACACCCTCTTTCGGCACACCTTTTGGTTTCTCTTTTTTATTCAATAATTCAATAACAGTCCAAAGTTCATTCAGTAAGTACATGTTATTAAAACCATTAGCAGCTGTTAGATAGTTGCAAGTAGTGTCAATTATTTTTTTCGCATATTTTAGTTTATACAATTTGCGTTCTAAAATAATGCTTTCTGATAAAATTTTATTAGAAATATTTGAGTAAGAAATTAACCATGGTGGCTTGGAAACGAAGTCTGGTTCAATATACTCTCTTACTTCTTCACCACTACTTTTAATATGCAAAGTATGTAACTTACCAAGCCCAAAAGGATTGAGAGATTTTTCATCTTCTAAGCTAAAAATATTTTTTGTATATAACAAACTCCATATAGCTATTTTAGTTAATAAGAATTGATGTGCTTTATGGAAGGCTATATCAGGTGAACCTGCATCTAAATATATAAGTACTTTTTTATAGCCATCTCCTTCTATTCTTCTAAATTTTTCTGGATATAGATTAACAAAACTGAATTTATACCCTTCAACAGTATCGCTCTATTGGAAAGTCCTCCGGAATGTTTATAGCTGTTAAATAACAATAACTAATAATCCCAATTTCTAAATTTTCGAATTTATCTTTAATATCCTGATCTAATTGTTCAAAGCAACTACATTGAACCCTTTTATGTATGTAATCTATTAATACATCCTCAATTAAATTCGATAAACAATACGATGGAACTTCTTTATCCGTGTCATAAAAAGCAGCTATTACACTAGCAGCTACTTTTAAATTTTTTCCACTATACTTTCCATCATAGATTGGTGTAGCTTTTTTAGCCCAATCTAAAACCAAAGCCTCTATATCTGATTTGCTCTCTCGCTCTATCGCTTTCAATTTAATCATTAAAAATTCCTTTTAGATAAGACTACGATACTAAAATATAATAGTCTCCGAAAAAGCTTTAAACACAAAAAAAGGTAGCGAACTTACTTCTTCGTTATCGTCACTTGTGGCTTATCGTAGTCACTGTACTCAATACTTACTATGTACGTGCCTTTTATTGCTGGTGTGAAACTAAAGTAGTTATAAATAGTATTACAGTCTGCGATAGCTGGCCGGCCGAGTGTTAGGCTTTGCCCCTCTGGTTGTGCGTCGCTATAACCACAGTTATAACCTTCACTAAAATCGGCATCGGCTATTTTAAATTCGTACACTTTACCTGGGGTCGAAAATTTAACTTGTGCTTGATAAAGCGCAGGGCCAACTGGCGCAAACTGATACTGGGGTTCTGCATCCCACAATGTAAAGTCGCCACGTAAGTAAATTGTGCGGTCAAGCTCTTGCTGTGGCAATACATCGTTAATCGAAATTTGGCTTGTACAGGCAGTAAGTAAACCAGCAATTGCTAAGGTTAAAATTCGTTTCATAGAAATCATCAATGGGTATCCTTTGCATACAGTGAAAACTAAAAAGCCAGCAAAACGCTGGCTTTTAAAATTGCTAATCGGTGTTATTTTTGTAAAACAGAAATATCTGCAATACCTAAAAACAATCCGCTTAACTGGCTTAATAGCGCAAGACGATTTTGCTTAACAGCTTCATCGTCGGCCATAACCATTACGTTGTCAAAAAAGTTATCAACACTTTCACGAATACCCGCCAATTGGCTTAATGCTTCTTGGTAGTTTCCATCTGCGTAAAGTGGTGCAAGGTCAGTGGCAAATTTTGCTACTTGTGATGCCAATACTTTTTCGGCGTCGTCGCTTAATAAGCTCTCATCAACACTACCTTGGCTGGTAATATCGTTTTTAGCCAGAATGTTACCTACACGCTTATTAGCTGCTGCAAGCGCTTCTGCTGCGTCTAATGTACGGAAGTGGCTTACGGCTTTAACACGGCGGTCAAAATCAACAGGTTTAGTCGGACGACGTGCAAGCACTGCTTGAATTACGTCTACTTCAATACCTTCGTCTTGATACCAAGCACGGAAGCGCCCTAGCATAAACTCAAATACGTCAGTTGATACATTTAAGTTAGTTAACTTATCGCCAAACAATGTTTGCGATTTAGCTACTAGGTCTAAAATATCAAGTGGTAGTTCTTTTTCTACCATGATGCGCAGTGCACCAATAGCAGCACGACGAAGAGCAAATGGGTCTTTGTCACCTTTAGGTGCTTGGCCTATACCAAAAATACCCACCAGCGTGTCAAACTTATCAGCAATCGCTACTGCGCAGCTAATTAAGTTTGTTGGTAAGTTATCTCCTGCAAAGCGTGGCATGTACTGCTCGTTTTGCGCTACGGCTACATCTTCGGCTTCACCATCGTGGCGAGCGTAATGCATTCCCATTACACCTTGCACGTCGGTAAATTCCATAACCATTTCAGTCATTAGGTCAGTTTTACTTAATAAGCCTGCACGCTGTGCTAGGTCTTTATCAGCACCTAATTGCTCAGCAATATAACCTGCAAGTTCACTAATGCGCTCAGACTTATCTTTAAGCGTACCAAGTTGCTTTTGGAACAATACGCTATCAAGCGACTCTAATCGGCTTTCTAGGGTTTTCTTTTTATCTGTTTCAAAGAAGAACTGTGCATCGGCTAAACGCGGGCGCACTACTTTTTCGTTACCAGAAATAACCACACTTGGATCTTTACTTTCGATGTTAGATACAAACAAAAACTTATTTAAAAGTTTGCCGTTTTGATCTAATAACGGGAAATATTTTTGATCGTCTTTCATGGTGTAAATTAACGCTTCGGCTGGTACATCTAAAAATGCTTCTTCAAATGTTGCCGTTAAAGTAACTGGCCACTCTACAAGTGATGTTACTTCTTCTAGTAAATCTTCATCCATTGCAACAACAGCGTTAACTGCGCTTGCAGCCTCTTCTATTTGTGCTCGAATTTGCGCTTTACGTTGCTCGTAATCAGCAATAACGTAAGCAGATTTAAGTACGTCAAAAACGTCATCTGCATGGTTAATGCTAATTTTTTCTGGGTGATGAAAACGATGACCCTGAAGCTGGTTAGTTATTTGCTTACCAAGAATTTCGCCTTCAAGTAGCTCATCACCAAATAAAATAGTTACTGTATGCACAGGGCGAATAAATTGTGTTTTATTCGCGCCCCAACGCATTGGTTTAGGGATTGGTAATTTACTTAATGCTTTTGTGATTGCATCTGTCATTAGGGTTTTAGTTTCTTGCCCTGCTACTTTAGCAATGTGCAATAACCAAGCGCCTTTATCAGTTTCAAGTGTTTGTGCGTCTTTTACTTCAATACCACAACCACGTGCCCAACCCATTGCTGCTTTTGTTGGGTTACCTTCGCTGTCAAACGCTGCCTTTGTTGCTGGGCCACGCTTTTCAACTTCTTTGTCTTGTTGTTTAGCTTCAAGCGCTTTTACTTGTAAACCTAAACGACGAGGCGATGCATACCAGCTTACGCCTTGGTGTGCTAATTCTAATGTTTCTAGCTCTTGAGTTAAGTTTGCAGCAAAGGCTTCTGCTAATTTACGCAGTGCTTTTGGTGGTAACTCTTCAGTGCCAATTTCTACTAATAAATTTTGTGCTGACATTTTACTTATCCTTACACAGCGGGAAACCAAGCGCTTCACGTTTGTCATAGTAACTTTGTGCACACGCTTTTGATAACGCACGAACGCGTAAAATATAACGCTGACGTTCGGTTACCGAAATTGCGTGGCGTGCGTCTAGTAAGTTAAATGCGTGCGATGCTTTCATTACTTGCTCGTATGCAGGTAGTGGTAAGTTAGCTTCAATTAACTTTTGGCTTTCTGCTTCACACTTATCAAACTGTGCAAATAAGTCTTCTACGTTTGCATGTTCAAAATTATAAGTAGATTGCTCTACTTCATTTTGATGGAACACGTCGCCGTATGTTACGCGCCCTAGTGGACCGTCAGCCCATACTAGGTCGTAAATGCTATCTACGCCTTGAATGTACATTGCTAAACGCTCTAGGCCGTAAGTAATTTCGCCTGTTACTGGTGAGCACTCTAAGCCGCCCACTTGTTGAAAGTAGGTAAACTGCGTTACTTCCATGCCGTTTAACCAAATTTCCCATCCCAAGCCCCATGCGCCTAGCGTAGGTGATTCCCAGTTATCTTCTACAAAGCGAACTTCGTGAGTAAGGGTATCGATACCCATTGCCGCTAATGAGCCTAAGTAAAGCTCTTGGATGTTATCTGGTGATGGCTTTAAAACTACTTGGAATTGGTAGTAATGTTGTAGGCGATTTGGGTTTTCACCATAGCGGCCATCCGTAGGACGACGACAAGGCTGAACGTACGCGCTCGACATTGGCTCTGGACCAATAGACTTTAAAAATGTTTGCGGGTGAAATGTCCCGGCGCCCACTTCCATATCAAGTGGTTGAATAATGACACAGCCTTGCTGCGCCCAATAATCCTGTAAAGCCAGGATCAAACCTTGAAAGGTTTTTACGTCATATTTTTGCATATTTGGCTTTTTACTATCTAAGAAGTAGCGTGAAAATTACCCTTAGTATACCGTGTGTACACTCAGGTTTTAAGCAGTTTGTGTAATTGAAAAAATAAAAAAGGAGCCATTAGGCTCCTTTTTCGGTGTAAGTAATATTTTTACACGTCTAGATTAACTACGCGTAGAGCGTTAGTTTCGATAAACTCTCTACGAGGCTCTACTTGATCACCCATTAAGGTGGCAAATAATTGATCCGCGCCAACAGCATCTTCAATCGTTACTTGTAACATACGACGGGCACTAGGATCCATTGTCGTTTCCCAAAGCTGGCTTGGGTTCATTTCACCCAGTCCTTTATAGCGTTGAATGTAGATCCCGCGCTTAGATTCTGTGATCAACCATTCCAAAGCATCCACAAAGTTATCAACAGGTTTTGTTTTCTCACCACGTTGAATATAAGCACCTTCTTTTAGGATGTTTGCAATGTTAGTACCAGTCACAGCAATGCGTTGGTAGTCACGTGATGCAATAAAGTCATAATGAAGTACATGTGCTTTATCAACACCGTGCTGACGAATATTCACAACCGGGTAATACATATTACGCTCAGCGTCAAACTCTGTGCCTGCATGGAAAATAGTTGCATCTTCATCACGTGCAATCAAGTCATCAACTAACTCTTTTGTCCAAGCAATTACTTTAGCTTCGTCAGAAAGGTCATCAGTTTTCAACTCTGTTTGGTAGATTAAGCGTTCCATTACCGTGTTAGGATATTTACGCTTTAAACGCTCAATAACTTTAACTGTATTTTGGTAATCGTGAACGACTTTCTCTAGCGCTTCACCTTCTAGCGCAGAAGCATCTGCACTTGGATATAAAGCAGCATTATTAAGTGCAAGCGACGTTAAGTACTCTACTAATGCTGGATCATCTTTAATATAACGCTCTTGCTTACCTTTTTTCACTTTATAAAGTGGTGGTTGAGCAATATAAATATAACCGCGTTCTACAATTTCAGGCATTTGACGATAGAAGAATGTTAGTAGTAACGTACGAATGTGAGAACCATCCACGTCCGCATCGGTCATGATGATGATACGGTGATAACGTAATTTCTCAGGGTTATATTCGTCACGACCAATACCACACCCTAATGCAGTAATTAGTGTTGCTACTTCTTGCGAAGATAGCATTTTATCAAAACGTGCTTTTTCTACGTTTAATATTTTACCTTTAAGCGGAAGAATAGCTTGGTTTTTACGGTTACGTCCCTGCTTGGCTGATCCGCCAGCAGAGTCCCCTTCCACTATATATAGTTCAGATTGTGCTGGGTCTTTTTCTTGGCAATCAGCTAGCTTACCTGGTAAGCCTGCTAAGTCCATTGCACCTTTACGTCGTGTCATTTCACGGGCTTTACGCGCCGCTTCACGTGCACGTGAGGCATCAATAATCTTACCTACAACAATTTTGGCATCAGTTGGGTTTTCTAGTAAAAACTCAGTGAATTTTTCAGCCATTGCTTGTTCAACCGCAGATTTAACTTCACTTGATACTAGCTTGTCTTTAGTTTGTGATGAGAACTTAGGATCAGGAACTTTAACACTAACAACAGCCGTTAAGCCTTCACGGGCATCATCACCGGTAGCATTGCTGGTTGTTTTAGCTTTTTTGTTAAAGCCTTCTTTTTCCATGTAGTTATTAAGTGTACGTGTTAGCGCTGATCTAAAACCGGCTAAGTGAGTACCACCATCACGTTGTGGAATATTATTTGTGAAACAGTAAATGTTTTCTTGGTATGCATCATTCCACTGCATTGATACTTCAACACTAATACCATCTTCTTCACGTTCGTGAGTAAAATGGAACACACCTTTATGTATAGGTGTTTTATTACGGTTTAAGTATTCTACGAAAGCTTGAATACCACCTTCATATTTAAAGTGGTCAGATTTATTTTCTTCACGCTCATCATTTAAGATGATGCTCACACCTGAGTTTAGGAATGAAAGCTCGCGTAAACGCTTAGCTAAAATGTCGTAATGAAAATCTAAATTTGTGAATGTTTCAGCGCTTGGCCAAAAACGTAATTCTGTACCAGTTGTTTCCGAGTCACCAATTACAGCTAAAGGTGCATCTGGAACACCCATAGTATAAAACTGCTCATGAAGCTTTCCTTCACGACGAACAGTCAGTTTTAGTTTTTCTGAAAGTGCATTTACAACAGAAACACCAACACCGTGTAAGCCACCTGATACTTTATAAGAGTTATCATCAAACTTACCACCGGCATGAAGTACCGTCATAATAACTTCGGCTGCAGATACGCCTTCTTCTTCATGGATAGAAGTTGGGATACCACGACCGTTATCTCGAACTGAGACAGAACCGTCTAAGTGAATCGTTACATAAATATCATCACAATGACCTGCTAAGGCTTCATCGATCGAGTTATCAACGACCTCAAACACCATGTGGTGTAAGCCTGTGCCATCATCGGTGTCCCCAATATACATTCCAGGACGCTTTCTTACTGCGTCTAATCCTTTAAGTACTTTAATACTCGACGAGTCATAATTCTCAGACATGGTTAATCCCACTTATCTTGTTATTAGGTTGCCATGTTTCACGTGGAACATTTGTAGTTCTCGTTGCATGGGTTCCACCACAGCAGAAATACTTTCAGATAAAATTGAAGAGATAAAAATTTGAGAACTACAGTGAGCAAGTAATTGTCCCACTTTCTCTTTTGTATCTTCGCCTAATTCTGAAGGTAGATCATCTATTAGCAATATAGATTGCTTATCTGTCTCTGACTCAATTAAGCTATTTTGCGTAACTTTCAACGCATACAATAATAGCTTCAATTGACCGCGTGAGAATGTATTCTCCACACTGTTGCCAGCGACACTAAAACTAAAATCGGCCTTATGAGGGCCTTTACTTGTAAACCCTTGGCGAGCATCTCGCTCAAAGTTTTGCTCTAACGCATCTGCAAGAGATTCAGTCTCTTTCCAGCCTGCGCTAAAGGTCATTTCTAAATCACGTACAAGCGTCAATTCTGCACACATTTTATCAAAAAATTGCTGCTTAAACCTACTTATATACGCCAATCTTAATTTATTTATTTCTTCAGCCAGTCTAACAAATTCTTTGTCCCAAAACTTAATTTGGTCAAAATAATTCTTGGGCTTAGTTTTTAATAATGCATTACGTTGTTTAAGTACTTTATTAAATGATTGCCACAAAAAAAAGAACTCATGTTCCACGTGGAACAAACCTAAATCTAAAAACTTTCTGCGCTCTTTAGGTCCACCAAAAAACAAAGAATAACTCTCTGGTGTGATAACTTGTACAGGCATAAGTTGAGCGAGTTCTGATATCTTACGGCTCGCCTTACCTTGAATTTTTAAATTGGTCTCACCCGTTTGCGTTTTACTAATACCAATTGGAATTGATAAATCGTGTATTGTTTTACGACCGTGAATTACAAATTGCTCTTGCTGGTGCGTAATAATACTTTTGTGTTTTGGAGTACGAAAAGATTTGCCATGAGAAAGGTAATATATAGCCTCTAAAAGGCTGGTTTTTCCGCTGCCATTTTCACCATAAATTATATTAACGCCGTTGACTGGTTCTAGCGTCAGCGCCTCAATATTACGAAAATATTTGAGGCTCAAATGACTTAAGCTCATTATGTATTTATAGTCTTATAAACGCATAGGCATAACAACGTACATTGCTTCTTCATCGCCTGCACCTTCAATTAATGCACTGCTGTTTGAGTCGGCTAATGTAAATAGTACGTCTTCTGTTTTTAATGTGTTTAGTACATCTAATACGTAAGACACGTTGAATCCTATTTCTAGGTCCGCGCCTTCGTAACTTACTTCAACAACTTCTTCAGCTTGTTCTTGCTCTGGGTTATTGGCAGTAATTTTTAATAAACCGTTTGATAGGTTTAAGCGTACACCACGAAATTTTTCATTCGATAAAATAGACACTCGTTGAAACGCATTTCGTAACCATTCTCGGTTAGCTGTAATTACTTTGTCGCCACCACGTGGTAATACACGACGGTAATCAGGAAAGCGTCCATCAACTAGCTTACTTGTAAATGTAAACTCAATATCAATAATACGGATATGGTTAGCACCAAACTGAATTGTTACCAATTCGTCGTCAGCTACCATAAGGCGCATAATTTCTTGCACACCTTTGCGAGGTATAATTAATTGACGTTGAGTGTTAAGCGATTGCGTTAATTGCTTTTGTGCAATAGCTAAACGGTGACCATCTGTTGCTACTGTTTTTATGTCTGTATTATCTACTTCAAAAGACATACCGTTTAAGTAATAACGTACGTCTTGATTCGCCATCGAAAAATGTGTGCTTTCAAGTAACTTACGAAGCTCTAAACGAGTTAGTTGAAATTCAACCTCACCATCCCACTGCTCTAAATTAGGAAAATCATCAGCTGATAAAGTCGTTAATGAAAAACGGCTTTTACCACTGGTTAAAAGTAATTGGTGCTCTTGCAAGCTTAAAGTAATGTCTGAACCGTCTGGTAGACTTTTACAAATATCGAGTAACTTTTTAGCGGGTAACGTTAGTTTTGTATCGGCAATATCATCACCTACAAATACGCCAGAAACTAATTCAATTTCAAGGTCAGTACCCGTCATTGAAAGTTGTCCGTTTTCTACCACTAACAAAACGTTAGATAAGATTGGTAGCGTGTGTTTGCGCTCTATTGCACCCGACACTTGCACCAATGGCTTTAAAAATTGTTGTCTTGATATTGTTATTTGCATAATAAAGTCAGCCCTAAGATGACAATGTTCTTATTAAGTTTTGGTAATCTTCTTTAATTTCGTGGCTTTCGTCACGTAGTGATTTTATCTTACGACATGCGTGTAATACGGTCGTATGATCGCGTCCACCAAATGCGTCACCAATCTCAGGTAAGCTGTGATTAGTTAATTCTTTAGATAATGCCATGGCAACTTGGCGTGGCCTTGCTATAGAGCGGCTGCGGCGCTTAGACAATAGATCTGATACTCGAATTCGGTAGTACTCAGCAACGGTGCGCTGAATATTATCTATCGTAACTAGCTTATCTTGCAAGGCAAGTAAATCGCGTAGTGCTTCTTTTACAAAATCAATCGAAATTGGACGACCTGTAAAATTAGCATTAGCGATTACACGGTTAAGTGCGCCTTCTAGTTCACGTACATTTGAACGTAATTTTTTGGCGATAAAAAAGGCAACTTCATGTGGTAAGTTAATCTTACTTTGCTGTGCTTTTTTCATCAAAATAGCAACGCGAGTTTCAAGCTCTGGTGGCTCAATCGCGATTGTTAATCCCCAACCAAAACGTGATTTAAGACGGTCTTCGACCCCTTCAATCTCTTTTGGATAACGGTCAGAGGTTAAAATAATTTGTTGGTTGCCTTCAAGCAATGCATTAAAGGTATGAAAAAACTCTTCTTGTGAACGCTCTTTATTAGCAAAAAATTGAATATCATCAATCATTAATGCGTCAACACTGCGGTAATAACGCTTAAATTCTTCTATCGCATTATTTTGCAGTGCCTTTACCATATCTTGAACAAAGCGTTCTGAATGCATGTAAACAATTTTAGCATCGGGCTTGTTTGCCATAATGCCGTTACCTACTGCATGTAATAAGTGAGTTTTACCTAAACCAGTACCACCGTAAATAAATACAGGGTTAAAAGCAGAGCCAGGATTATCGGCAACTTGAGTGGCCGCTGCTTTTGCTAATTGGTTTGACTTACCCTCAACAAAGCTGTCAAAGGTATAGTTTTCTTTAATGTTAGATTTGTAACCTGACTTAGGTGCAGGTTCAACAACAGGCTTTTGCTCACGAGGCTGTTGTTTTGTAGAAGCTTGTGGTGCTGATTGTGTTTCTATAACCGGTGCAGCTTGTGCATTTAATAAAGGCTTACTACCTACATCAAAACGTAGCTTTGGTGCTTCAACACCACAAATTTCTACTAATAATTCGTTAATTCTATTTAGGTACTTTTCTCTTACCCAATCAAGCACAAAGCGATTAGGTGCATAAATCGTCAAGGTATCTTCGGTACTTTCTGCTTGTAGTGGTCTTACCCACATACTGAATTGCTGCGAAGGCAGCTCATCTTGCAATACATATAAACAACTTTGCCAAACCGACAGATACACAGTTAAACTCCCAGAGATATAATTTTTATTCCCGCACATCATTAATGATTATAAATCATACATTTATTGCGTTCAAATGGTCCAATAAGCGACCCAAGACCGCGTATTATGAAGGCACTTTATCCACAAGTAAAAGATTGATTTTTATAAAATTGTTGATATCGATGTATAAAATCATTAACAACCTGATTTAAAACAGTTTTTATTTTAGATCCGAAGAGGAGATCATAACAAAATAACACCAAGATCGCGAACCAAATTTACGATCCAATTTTCTTTTCCCCCGCTTTTATTCACTTTTTATACAGGGGCTGTGGAAAACTTCTTATTTATGATGATCCTATCAGATCGCTCTACATGATCTCTTTATGGGCCATAAGTAGGCTATATACTGCGAACGTAATTATGATTGACTTTACGTTACTTACTCTATAATATCTCGCGCTCGCAATGGCACCTATGCCAGGATCGCGACCTGTATAGGATGTTTTAACTTTAACCGATCGGATGAGATTGTTATGAAAAGAACTTTTCAACCTAGCGTTTTAAAACGCAAACGTGCACACGGCTTCCGTGCTCGCATGGCAACTGTAAATGGCCGTAAAGTATTAGCACGTCGCCGCGCTAAAGGCCGCAAAGTTCTTTCTGCTTAATTTATAAGTGGAAGACTTTAGCTTTGGCAGGGAGTTACGTCTGTTAACTCCCTCGCATTACTCTCGCATATTTAATGAACCCGCTCGGGCTGCAACTCCTTTCTTTACTCTATTAGCTAAACCAAATGACCAAGAAAAACCTCGGTTAGGTCTTACTGTTGCTAAAAAACGCGTAAAAAAGGCATGCCAACGAAACCGTATTAAACGTCTCGCTCGCGAAAGTTTTCGTTTAAATCAACACAGCATCGATAATATTGATATTGTGCTTATGGTGAAAAGTGGTATTGATGAACAGTCTAATGAAGAATTAACCAAACAACTTACTAAATTATGGCGAAAAATTAACGAACGCTGTAAACCAGGTGCACCTAAACCGCCACCTTTTAAGAAACGCCCAAACAAATCAGCTAAATCTAATAAACAAACCTAATTGCAATAGAATTGCAGGGTTAATTAATGTATCTTTAGCTCACCTTTTAATCATGCATTTAAAATTTCTAATTGAGTCTTTAAATACATGATATCTATCTCACTAAACTTAAGTAGGGGCATAAACATCATGAGGTTAATTAAACCACTTGTTGCTTTTCCTAAGATTTGTTTAGTGTTATTTATCCGCGGTTATCAAAAGTGGATTAGCCCGCTGTTAGGTCCGCATTGTCGTTTTAATCCAAGCTGCTCACATTATGCAATTCAAGCAATTAATTTGCATGGATTTATAAAAGGTAGTTGGTTAGCTTTAAAACGCATATTAAAATGCCATCCTTTACATTCAGGTGGAGACGACCCCGTACCTGAAAAATTAACCCATATTAACCACCAACACGAGAAATAAGAGCTGTTATGGAATCGCAACGCACGTTTTTATTAATTGGCCTAATGCTAGTGTCGTTTTTATTGTTCCAAGAATGGGATAATGATTACAACAAGCCTAAAGCCGATCCAAGTGCCACAACACAAACACTACAAGCAAATTCACCAGAGTCGGATGATTATATTCCTTCATCGTCAGATTCAGGTTTACCCGCTTCAGCAACTTTAGCTAAACGTTCAGTTATTGAAATCACAACTGACGTTTTTAAAGTTAAAATTGACACCAAAGGCGGTGACATTGTTGAAACAGACCTTCTTCAATACGAAGAAACTAAAGGAAGTGAAACACCTTATATGCTTCTTGGTCAGCTTGATAGTGGCAAACAATACTTTTCACAAAGTGGCTTAATTGGCTTAAATGGCCCTGACGCATCAGCTAACGGTCGCCCTACTTATAGCACCGAACAAAAATCATATACCTTAACGGGTGATGAGCTTCGCGTTCCACTTCAGTTTACTGATAGTAATGGTGTTAGTTTTACTAAAACATATGTATTCAAAAAAGGTCAGTATGACGTAGGCTTAGAATACAAAATTAACAACACTACCAGCGCACCTCTTCAAGTACAGCTATACACGCAAATTAAGCGTACCGTACAAGAAAAAGGTAGCATGGTTGATCAAAACTATTTAGGTGCTGCATACGGTACTGACGAAGAACCATACGAAAAGTATAGTTTTTCAGATATGGCTGATAAAAACCTAAACAAAAACACGCAAGGTGGTTATGTTGCATTTATACAACATTACTTTGTAAGTGCTTGGGTTCCAATGCAGGATCAAACAAATACAATTTATAGCTTAATTACAAAAAGTAATGCCGCTATTATTGGTGCTAAAGATCCCGCTGTAAATATTCAAGCTGGTAGTGAGCAAACACTAACTGCTACTTATTATATGGGTCCGAAAGAGTCAGATATTCTTGAAGCAATTCACCCAGACTTAGACTTAACTGTAGATTACGGTTGGTTATGGTTTATTTCGCAACCTTTATTTGTATTGCTAAAATGGCTACATAGCATTTTAGGTAACTGGGGTGTAGCAATTATTGCCATCACTATTATCGTTAAATCGTTAATGTACCCACTTACTAAAGCGCAATACACTTCAATGGCAAAAATGCGTGCCCTACAGCCTAAAATGGCAGCTCTTAAAGAAAAGTTTGGTGACGACCGTCAAAAGTTCGGCCAAGCAACTATGGAAATGTACAAAAAAGAAAAAGTTAACCCAATGGGTGGCTGTTTCCCTATTTTGCTACAAATGCCAATTTTCTTAGCCTTGTTCTACGTATTCTTAGAGTCAACTGAACTTCGCCATGCTGAATTTATTTTTTGGTTAACAGACCTTTCTGCACAAGACCCGTACTACGTATTACCAATCTTATTTGGTGCGAGTATGTTTGTGACGCAAAAACTACAGCCTATGACGGTAACTGATCCAATGCAGCAAAAAATGATGACCTTTATGCCGGTTATCTTCTCTGTATTCTTCTTATGGTTCCCATCGGGTTTAGTTCTTTACTGGTTAGTGTCTAACCTTATTTCTATTGTCCAGATGTTAATCATCTACCGTGGCATGGAAAAGAAAGGAATTAAAGTAAGAGGCTAACTAAGCTCCTACTTATATAAAGGCGACTTCGGTCGCCTTTTTTATTGCCTGTTTTTCACCAGAGTATTCGCGAGTGTTTATTTCATAGGTTACAATACCGCCATAAAGTTACTCATCGTTGGCAAATTAATAGCATGATCAATCAAGATACAATTGCAGCACAAGCAACTGCCCCCGGACGTGGTGGTGTTGGTATTATTCGCGTTTCAGGCAGCCTTGCTAAAAGTGTCGCCGAAAAAGTAGTAGGTAAAATTCCTAAAGTTCGCTACGCCGATTACGTGCCATTTAAAAGCCTAGCTGGCGAGCAACTTGATCAAGGTATTGCCATTTACTTTGCAGGTCCTAACTCATTTACAGGCGAAGACGTACTTGAACTACAAGGCCACGGCGGTCCTGTAGTACTTGATATGCTACTTAAAGAAATTAGTAAAATAGAGGGCGTTCGTTTAGCAAAGCCTGGTGAGTTTTCTGAGCGCGCATTTATGAATGACAAGCTTGATTTAACACAAGCAGAGGCCATCGCCGACTTAATTAATGCTACGAGCGAACAAGCTGCCAAAAGCGCCCTACAGTCTCTCCAAGGTGAATTTTCTAAACACATAGAAACGCTTGTAGAAAAAGTAATTCACTTACGTATGTATGTAGAAGCGGCAATAGATTTTCCTGATGAAGAAATTGATTTTTTATCAGACGGTAAGGTATCAGGCGACTTAGACGCCATTATTACCCAGCTTAATACCGTAACCAACCAAGCAAAACAAGGCAGCATCATGCGCGAAGGTATGCGTGTTGTTATTGCTGGTCGCCCAAATGCCGGTAAATCAAGCCTACTAAACGCCCTAGCCGGTCGTGAAGCTGCAATCGTAACAGAAATAGCCGGTACCACTCGCGACGTACTACGAGAGCATATACATATAGATGGTATGCCACTGCATATTATAGATACCGCAGGCCTACGAGAGAGCCCTGACCGCGTAGAACAAATAGGTATTGAACGGGCGTGGGATGAAATAAACCAAGCCGATCGCGTTTTATTTATGCTTGATGGCACTGACACTATAGATACTGACCCGCATAAAATTTGGCCTGAATTTATGGCCAAATTACCAGAAGGTATGGGGGTTACGGTCATCAGAAATAAAGCTGATTTATCGGGTGATATAGTCGGAATGGAGCAAGAGCAACAATACCCGGTCATCAGCTTAAGTGCTAAAAATGCTGACGGTATTGAACTTGTTCGCGAGCATTTAAAAGCCTGTATAGGCTTTCAAGGCGCAACAGAGGGTGGCTTTATGGCGCGCCGTCGTCATTTGGATGCACTAGAGAGTGCTGCGTATCATTTAGAAACAGGTAAAACACAATTAGAAATGCACATTGCTGGTGAAATATTGGCTGAAGAACTACGTTTAACACAGCAGTATTTAAACGAAATAACCGGTGAATTTACCTCAGACGACTTACTTGGCAAGATATTTAGCTCATTTTGTATCGGTAAATAAGCACCTCATTACAGATATATGTTTATTATAAGAGCACTTAGGTGCTCTTTTTTATGTAAAATATTAACTATAAAATATGTATTTATACCGTCAATCCCAGCCAGTTCTGCCAATAAAATCATACCCAAAGCGATAATTATTACCAGCCAGATCATGTAGATTAGACAGTGAAAAGAGCCTTTAAGTAAGGTATTAATAGCGCAAGTAACACCCATTTTAAGGTCAAAACCGATACATATTTCAAACAAAAATACGTTTTAAAATCGTTATCCTCCACACAAAAGTTAGTTATAAATAGCTTTGTTATAATTACCTAGCTCATAAAAACTAATGTTATTTGCTCAATTTAAGAGCTAAAACGTGACGATAAACACTCTAAATAATCAACTTTATACAACATATGGACAGACGATCACTGCGGCTTTTTAATAAAAATGACTCGAGATTTGAGTGCATCAAACTTTTGATCTACTAATCCACCAGCAAAATACATAAAAAAAGCAGCTATAAATACGCATTAAATTAAATATATTGAGATCACTTATCCACAAAACCTAATTTTTAGCTCAAATAAATAGTAAATTGAGCCACCTCGCAGAGAAAAACCTAATGTTCTATTAAAAATTATCTGTTTATAAGCTTATTTTTAATTAATTTCGTTAGATCAGCTCAATTAGATCATTTAATAAAATTATTTTCGATCTAAATTTAAGGTTATCAACAACCTTTATATCCACATTATGATCACCTTGTGCTTTTTATGCCTAGATTTATAATTAAATCTTTCACTAAATAGTAATATCAATAACTTAGCGATTATTAAACAACCTAAAAGGTGTGTTTAAACAGAGCTTTCCCCACTGTTATCAACAACTTGATCAGAAGATTACATTTAAAGATATTTTGTTAATTCCTATAATATCAACAACTTAAGAAGGCACTTTCAAATAAGAGTAAAATTAGCACAAAAATAGTTATACAAAAAAGCACTCTTAACTTTACTGTTACTCACACTCAGTTATCATAGGCAGCAATTAAAACCAATGTGATCACTAATATTCATGAGTTCAGTAAATCTTATTGTTGGCAGCCAAATGGGATCAGCCGAGTATGTTGCAGAGCAACTAAGCGACGCGCTTAATAACCTTGGTATTACTACACAACTACATGATCAACCTGAATTTAGCGATATTGATCAGCAAAATACCATTTGGTTAATTTGCACATCTACTTATGGTGCAGGTGATTATCCTGAAAACTTTATTAGCTTTGTTGAAGATGTGACTCAAGCTAATGATTTATCAGAATTAAAATACTCAGTAATCGCTTTAGGTGATACCAGTTATGACACTTACAACCAAGCTGGACGTAATATAGATGCCTTATTATCTCAAAAAGGCGCTATAAAAGTAGCAGAACGCTTAGAGCTTAATATTCTCGATGAAGCACTACCAGAAGACACAGCATTAGCATGGTTAGACTCTTGGATAACCAAAACAGGCTTAAAATAGATAGATCAAGTAAAAAGTTATATAAAAAGTTACCCACAATTTACTAATAATTTAATAGATTTTGTGGATAAAGATTGAATAAACTGCTTTTTAAAGCATGCTTATCCATGGGATAAGATCCAACTGATTCAGCCCTGTGCATAAGGTGCCTTTTTGATCAGAGCTTATCTGCTGGATGATCCGATCATATTAACACCTTTAGATCTGATCTAATTTCATGTTTTAAATGAAGATCTAAACCTTATCAACAGAAAAGCTGATCAGTAGTAGTAATAGTAATAAAAGATCTCTTTAAAAGATCCTTTATATTATTAGAGATCACATACTTAGATCTTGCTCTTTGTTTAATCATTTATCTTCTGCCAATTTCTAGGTAGAATACGCTCCCTTTTGAAGTTTACCGGTTTGATTTAAGTAGGATCCCATTAATGATTTTTCACGAAAATTTTGACGTTATCGTAGTAGGTGGTGGACATGCTGGCACTGAAGCCGCATTAGCAGCTGCCCGTATGGGGATGAATACCCTGCTACTGACTCACAATATGGATACCCTTGGTCAAATGTCTTGTAACCCAGCGATTGGTGGGATTGGCAAAGGTCATTTGGTAAAAGAAATTGATGCGCTTGGCGGTGCAATGGCACAGGCCATTGACAAAGGCGGGATCCAATTTCGCACACTAAACTCTTCAAAAGGACCTGCTGTTCGTGCAACTCGAGCACAAGCAGATCGCGCTTTGTACAAAGCAGCTATTCAAGCAACATTACAAAATCAAGATAACCTTAAGATTTTTCAACAATCATGTGATGATCTTATTGTTGAAAACGATCGTGTTACTGGCGTAGTAACTCAAATGGGTTTACGTTTTAGTGCTCCAAGTGTTGTTTTAACCGTGGGTACTTTTTTAGGTGGCCAAATACACATTGGTTTAGAAAATTACAAAGGCGGTCGTGCTGGTGATCCACCATCAATTGCATTGGCTGAACGTTTACGCGAACACCCTTTTAGAGTGGATCGCTTAAAAACAGGTACTCCGCCACGTATTGATGCACGTACTGTTGATTTTACAAAAATGGAAGCACAGCCTGGTGATATGCCAACACCTGTATTTTCATTTATGGGTAAACAATCAGATCACCCACAACAAATACCGTGTTACATCACTTACACCAACGAAAAAACACATGATGTTATTCGTAAAAACCTACATCGCTCACCTATGTACTCAGGTGTTATTGAAGGTATTGGTCCACGCTACTGCCCATCAATTGAAGATAAAATTGTACGTTTTGCGGATAAAGATAAGCACCAAATATTTGTTGAACCTGAAGGCTTAACATCATACGAATTATATCCAAATGGTATTTCTACTAGTTTACCGTTTGATGTACAACTTGAGATTGTGCAATCTATTTCTGGTTTTGAAAATGCACATATTTGTCGACCAGGCTATGCAATAGAATATGACTACTTTGATCCACGCGACTTAAAACAGTCTTTAGAAACAAAATTTATCGAAGGCTTATTTTTCGCGGGTCAAATTAACGGCACTACCGGTTATGAAGAAGCGGGTGCACAAGGCTTAATTGCAGGTATGAATGCTGCGTTAAAAGTACAAGGTAAAGATTCTTGGACGCCACGTCGCGATGAAGCTTACGTGGGTGTATTAATTGACGACTTAGCAACACTAGGTACGAAAGAACCGTACCGCATGTTTACTAGCCGTGCCGAATACCGTTTACTTCTTCGTGAAGATAATGCAGATATTCGCTTAACTGAAAAAGGCCGTGAGCTGGGTTTAGTTAATGACGAACGTTGGCAGGCATTTAACGAAAAAATGGAAGTAATTGAGAAAGAAAAACAACGCATTAAAGATACGTGGATTCATAAAGATCACGTCGTTGTTGATCAAGTAAATGCATTACTAAAAACACCATTAACTCGTGAAGCAAGTTTAGAAGAATTACTTCGTCGTCCAGAGATTCGTTATAACGATCTTATGGCTATTGACGGTTTAGGATCTGAATTTACAAACGTAGCAGCACTTGAACAAGTTGAGATCCATACTAAGTACGCAGGCTATATTGCGCGTCAACAAGATGAGATCAATAAGCAGCTTCGTCATGAGCAAACAATTTTACCAAAAGAGTTTGATTACAAAACTGTATCAGGTTTATCAAATGAGGTTGTTGCTAAGCTTATTGAGTCACGTCCAGACACTATTGGCCAAGCATCGCGTATTTCTGGTATCACCCCAGCGGCGATTTCGCTATTATTAGTGTATCTGAAGAAGCAAGGCTTATTACGCAAATCTGCGTAACGATAAGGGTACATAGTGTTACAGCAACAATTAACTACATTGTTAGCGCAAACTGATATTGCGCTAACGGAAAAACAACAGCAACAGCTAGTTCGTTACGTCGAGTTATTAGATAAGTGGAATAAAGCTTATAATTTAACTTCGGTACGCTTACCTGAAGAAATGATGATTAAGCATATTATGGATAGTTTAGTTGTTGCACCTCACTTACCCGGTCATCATTATATTGATGTTGGCACAGGGCCTGGCCTTCCGGGCATTGTATTAGCGATTGCATTACCTAACACACAATTTGTGTTACTAGATAGTCTAGGTAAACGCGTTCGCTTTTTAATGCATGTTAAACATGAGCTTGGCCTTGATAACGTAACACCTGTTCAGTCAAGAGTTGAAGAATATCAGCCAAGTGTTAAATTAGATGGCGTACTCAGTCGTGCATTTGCTTCATTACAAGATATGGTTGACTGGTGTTCGCACTTAATTGATCATTCGGGTAAATTTATAGCGCTTAAAGGTGTGTTCCCTAGTGAAGAGCTAGAGTCATTACCTACTGGCGTTAAGTTTGAGCAAAAAATTGCATTAGAAGTACCTAAGTTAGATGCACAACGACATTTAATTATTCTTTCTAAAGACTAGGGATCAGAGACACTGTGGCAAAAGTCATCGCATTAGCAAATCAAAAAGGTGGAGTGGGTAAAACTACAACCGCTGTTAACCTCGCTGCGTCTATGGCTGCAACGAAACGTAAAGTGCTGTTAATTGATCTCGATCCGCAAGGCAATGCGACTATGGGAAGTGGCGTAGATAAGTACGGCGACGTACCAACTATTTACGACTTACTCATTGAAGATAAACCTATAGAAGACGTTATTATCAAAGAAACGTCTGGCGAATACCATATGATTGCTGCAAACGGTGATGTAACCGCTGCAGAAGTTAAACTTATGGAATTATTTGCCCGTGAAGTGCGTTTACGTAACGCACTTGAAAAAATTCAGGATCAGTACGAATTTATTTTTATCGACTGTCCACCCTCTTTAAATATGTTAACTGTTAACGCAATGGCCGCAGCTGATTCTATTTTAGTGCCAATGCAGTGTGAGTATTATGCACTTGAAGGGTTAACCGCATTAATGGATACGATTACTCAGCTTGCTAAGTTAGTAAACCCTAGCTTACAAATTGAAGGCATACTTCGTACTATGTACGATCCGCGTAACCGTTTAGCGAATGACGTATCAGAACAATTAAAACAACATTTTGGCGACAAAGTATACCGTACGGTGATCCCGCGTAATGTTCGTTTAGCAGAGGCACCTAGTTTTGGTACACCTGCTATGTATTATGACCGGGCATCAAGTGGCGCTAAAGCATATTTAGCACTCGCTGGTGAAATGTTACGTAGAAAAGAAAAAACAGCGTCCGTTGTCGCCTAACTTTGAGGTAAAAAAATAACATGTCTGCTAAAAAACGAGGTTTAGGCCGAGGACTCGATGCACTTTTAAGTTCGTCAAAGCCTACACCGAGCGCAAGCAAGGAACAAGACACATCAAACGTGACTGAAGCTGTAAAAAATGCGGCTGGGCCAAATAACAGTGAATTACAAAAACTCCCAATCGAGTTTTTACACTCTGGTAAATATCAACCTCGTAAAGACATGTCCGAAGAGGCACTAGAAGAGCTTGCTAGTTCTATTCGCTCACAAGGTATTATTCAACCTATAGTCGTGCGCCCTATTGCACATAATAGTTTTGAAATTATCGCCGGTGAGCGTCGTTGGCGTGCAGCGCAAATAGCTAAGCTTGAAACAGTACCTTGTATTATTAAAGACGTACCAGATGAAGCTGCTGTAGCTATTGCGCTAATAGAAAATATTCAACGTGAAGACTTAAATGCCATGGAAGAAGCGGTTGCGTTAAATCGCTTACTCAATGAGTTTGAACTAACACATCAACAAGTAGCAGATGCGGTTGGCAAATCACGCACTACAGTGACTAACTTACTTCGTTTAAATAATTTAAACAGTGATGTAAAAATTCTGTTAGAACATGGCGACATTGAAATGGGGCACGCTCGTTGTTTATTAGCCCTTGAGGGAGAAGCACAATCAGATGCTGCTCGTTTAGCTGTTGCTAAAGCACTAACCGTTCGTGAAACCGAGAAGTTAGTTCGTTCAATTTTAGAACCCGTGCCAGCTAAAGAAATAGCTGAAAAAGATCCAGATGTTAAACAGTTAGAGCAACAACTCGCTGAAAACCTAGGTGCCAAAGTAGAAATAAATTACAACAAAAAAGGCAAAGGTAAGCTTGTTATTTCTTATACTAATTTGGACGAACTTGACGGCATTTTAAATCGCATTAATCAAGACAATACCCACCATTAGTTTTCTACATGTCTAAAAAGGGACATTTGTAGCTATTTCGTGTTACAAAGCGTCTACTCAAGTTGCAAAACTGGCAGGATTAAGTATAATTTCGCCAGTTTTCACACCCTAACAATTAGAACGCAATAAAGGTTAACTAAACGTGACTGATAAGTTAGCGAGTCCATATCGACTTGCCGTATTAAAGTTAATTTGCCTTCAGGGTGTTGTAGCATTAGTTGCTGCTGTAATTATTTGTTTTAGTTCGGGAGTCAATGCCGCGCTTTCATCACTCGCTGGTGGAGTTGTCGCAGTACTTCCGCACTTTGTATTTGGTCTTTATGCATTCAGACATATGGGTGCAAGTCGAGCAAATCAAGCGTATGCCTCGTTGAAACGCGGCAACGGATTAAAATTTATGCTAACAATTGTATTGTTTGCGCTAGTACTGAAGCATTTTCCGGTAATTTTATTACCCTTTTTTAGTACTTATATACTGGCGCTCTTTACTGGATTGTTCGCACCCGTTTTTTTTAAACATTAACTTTGGGATATAACATGGCAGCAGAAGAAGTTACTCTATCTGGCCATATCCAGCACCATTTGACCAATGCTAAGATGTGTTCGACCGATACAGGTCTCGCCTTCAATAAAGCATGTACGGATAGTGGTTTCTGGACATGGCATATAGATACCCTCGCATGGTCTATCGGTTTAGGTCTTATATTTTTATGGATCTTTCGTAGTGCCGCTAAAAAATCAACACTAGGTGTACCTGGAAAATTTCAATGTTTCATTGAAATGGTAGTAGAGTTTGTTGGTGACAACGTACGTGATACTTTCCATGGTAAAAGCAAGCTTATTGCACCATTAGCATTAACAATATTCGTTTGGATATTTTTAATGAACTTAATGGATTTAATACCGGTTGACTTTTTACCTGCATTAGCTGGTTTTGTTGGTGAAACTGCGTTTGGTATGGATTCACACGATGTGTACATGAAAATTGTACCAACGACTGACATTAATATGACTGCAGCGCTAGCGCTGGGTGTATTTATTTTAATGATAGGCTACTCAATTAAAATAAAAGGAATCGGTGGTTTTATTAAAGAACTAACACTTCACCCGTTTAGTTCAAATAATACTGCACTACAAATCCTTTTAATCCCGTTTAACTTATTACTTGAACTGATTGCGCTGGTTTCTAAACCGTTTTCATTAGCGCTACGTCTGTTTGGTAACTTATATGCAGGTGAATTGATTTTCATCTTGATCGGCGCTATCGGATTTATGCAATTACCATTGCATTTTGTTTGGGCTGTATTCCACATCTTAGTAATTGTATTGCAAGCATTCGTATTTATGATGCTAACAATCGTATACCTAAGCATGGCTAGCTCAGATAATCACTAATTTTATATTTACAATTTTACTTTTACTTTTAACTTTACAATTGAAACTTTGGAGAAATAAATGGAAGCTTTAGAATTATTAAACGGCTTAAAATACATCGCAGTAGCTTTACTAATCGGTTTTGGTGCAATCGGCACTGCAATCGGTTTTGGTAACATGGGCGGTAAATTCCTTGAAGCATGTGCGCGTCAACCTGAGCTTGCACCTTCGCTACAAGTTAAGATGTTTATTCTTGCTGGTCTAATCGATGCTGTAGCAATGATTGGTGTTGGTATCGCTATGGTATTGTTGTTCGTACTTTAATTTTATTTTTTGAACAGCTTACTATTTAAGGAGGAGCGGTTGTGAATTTAAACGCCACTCTTATCGGTGAATTGATTGCGTTTACGGTGTTCGTATTATTTTGTATGAAATACGTATGGCCACCACTAAACGGTGCAATTGAAGCTCGCCAGAAAAAAATCGAAGATGGTTTAGCTGCCTCTGATAGAGCCGAAAAAGACTTAGAACTTGCGCAAAAGAAAGCTGCTGAACAGCTTAAAGATGCAAAAGCTCAAGCGGCTGATATCATTGATCAAGCTAAAAAGCGTGCAGTGCTAATTGTTGACGAAGAAACACTTCGTGGTCAGCAAGAGCGTGAAAGTATCATTGCTCAAGGGCACTCTGAAGTTGAGTCTGAACGTAATCGCATAACAGAAGAGCTACGTAAGCAAGTAGCAACTCTGGCAGTGATTGGTGCAGAACGTATTTTAGAGCGTGAAATTAATCAAGCCGCACATAGTGACATCGTTGAAAAACTTGTCGCTGAGCTGTAATTAGGAGGGTATGAGCATGTCTAATTTGACTACTATCGCTCGCCCATACGCTAAAGCGGCTTTTGAACTTGCCGTTGAGAAAGGCACTCTAGAAAGCTGGAATGATATGTTGTTCTTTGCAGGCCACGTAGCCAGCAATGAACAAGCATCATCTGCTTTAGCAGGTATGCCTACAGCTACTGCACAAGCTGAATTATTTATTCAACTTTGTGCTGAGCAGCTCAACGAACAAGGTCAGAACCTAGTTAAGGTGATGGCTGAAAATGGACGTTTGACAGCTCTACCTGACGTTGCTGAGTTATTTGCTGAATTTAAAGCAGAATACGATAAAGAAATCGAAGTAGATGTGATTTCTGCAACTCCTCTTGTTGCTGCGCAACAAGAGTCATTGGTAGCGGCACTTGAAAAACGTTTCGCACGCAAAGTTAAGCTGAATTGTAGTGAAGACGCGTCAGTGGTTGGTGGACTTATTATTAGGTCTGGCGACACTGTAATCGACGGTACTATTCGCGGTAAATTAAGCCGCTTAGCTACAACACTACAATCGTAATTGGGAAAAAGAGCATGCAACTTAATTCCACTGAAATTTCAGATCTGATCAAACAACGTATTGAGAAGTTCGAAGTTGTAAGTGAAGCTCGTAACGAAGGTACTATTGTATCTGTTACTGACGGTATCATCCGCATCCACGGTCTTGCTGACTGTATGCAAGGTGAAATGATTGAGCTTCCTGGCAGCCGTTATGCTATCGCACTAAACCTTGAGCGCGACTCAATTGGTGCAGTAGTAATGGGTCCGTACGCTGACCTTACTGAAGGCGTAAAAGTATATACAACTGGTCGTATTTTAGAAGTTCCTGTTGGTCCTGGTCTACTTGGTCGTGTTGTAAACACACTAGGTGCTCCAATCGATGGTAAAGGCGCTTTAGATAACGACGGGTTTGAACCTGTAGAAAAAATTGCACCTGGTGTAATCGAGCGTAAATCAGTAGATGAGCCAGTTCAAACTGGTTATAAATCTATCGATGCGATGATTCCAGTTGGTCGTGGTCAACGTGAACTTATCATCGGTGACCGTCAAACAGGTAAAACTGCACTAGCAATCGATGCAATCATCAATCAAAAAGACACAGGCGTTAAGTGTGTGTACGTTGCGATTGGTCAAAAAGCATCTACTATTGCAAACGTAGTTCGTAAATTAGAAGAGCATGGTGCACTAGCAAATACTATCGTAGTTGTTGCATCTGCTTCTGAATCTGCGGCACTTCAGTACTTAGCACCGTTCGCGGGCTGTACTATGGGTGAATACTTCCGTGACCGTGGTGAAAACGCATTAATCGTATATGATGATTTGTCTAAGCAAGCAGTTGCTTACCGTCAAATTTCATTACTACTTAAGCGTCCACCAGGCCGTGAAGCATACCCAGGTGACGTATTCTACCTTCACTCTCGTCTTTTAGAGCGTGCATCGCGTGTAAACGCAGATTACGTTGAAAAGTTCACTAATGGTGAAGTGAAAGGTAAAACTGGTTCATTGACGGCATTGCCAATCATTGAAACTCAAGGCGGCGACGTTTCTGCGTTCGTACCGACTAACGTTATCTCTATCACCGATGGTCAGATCTTCTTAGAAACTGACTTATTCAACTCAGGTATCCGTCCGGCAGTAAATGCTGGTATCTCGGTATCGCGTGTTGGTGGTGCTGCACAAACTAAAATCGTTAAGAAACTAGGTGGCGGTATTCGTCTAGCCCTAGCTCAGTACCGTGAATTAGCTGCGTTCTCGCAGTTCGCGTCTGACCTTGATGATGCAACTCGTGCTCAACTTGAGCATGGTGAGCGTGTAACAGAGCTAATGAAGCAGAAACAGTACGCGCCAATGTCTGTTGCTGAAATGTCTTTGTCGTTATTTGCTGCTGAAAAAGGCTTCCTTCAAGACATCGAAATCGCGAAAATCGGTGACTTTGAAGCAGCTTTACTTTCTTATGCAACTAGCACATACGCAGAGCTTGTGGCTCAAATCAATGAAACTGGTAACTTGAATGCCGAGATCGAAGCGCAGCTTAAAGAACTTCTTACGAAGTTCAAGTCTACGCAAACTTGGTAATTTAGTTATTAATGGTGCGCTTTAGGAAACTAAAGCACACCTTGATTCGGAGAGAGAGTCATGGCCAGCGGAAAAGAGATTAAAAGCAAGATCGGGAGTATTAAAAATACTCAAAAGATCACTAGCGCAATGGAAATGGTTGCTGCGTCTAAAATGAAAAGGGCGCAAGAACGCGTTGCTTCAAGCCGTCCATACGCTAATAAATTACGTGAAGTAATTGGTCGTGTTGCTCAAGCAAATCTTGATTTTACTCACCCGTTCTTAAAAGAACGTGAAGTGAAACGAGTTGGTTATATTGTTATCTCTACAGACCGTGGTCTGTGTGGCGGTCTAAACTCAAACGAGTTTAAGAAAGTTGCACTTGATGTTAAAGCGTGGAAAGAGAAAGGTGTTGATGCTGAATTTGCTACTTTAGGTAGTAAGGCAGCAGGCTTCTTTCAACGTTTTGGTGGTCAACTACTCGCTAAAAAAGCGGGCCTAGGAGATAAACCTTCAGTACAAGACGTTATTGGTCCTGTAAAAATTATGCTTGATGCATTTTCTGAAGGCAAAATAGACCGTTTATTCTTGGTATATAACAAATTCGTTAATACCATGAAGCAAGAGCCAATTATAGATCAGTTACTCCCTTTGCCAAAAGCTGAAGAAGAAGTATCTGCTCACACATGGGATTACTTATACGAGCCAAACCCAGAGGCTATTTTAGAGTCTTTGTTAGTACGCTTTATTGAGTCTCAAGCATACCAAGGTGTGGTAGAAAATGCTGCCTCAGAACAGGCTGCTCGTATGGTTGCAATGAAAGCTGCAACTGATAACGCAGGTGACCTTATGGATGAGCTACAGCTTGTTTATAACAAGGCTCGCCAAGCAGCAATCACACAAGAAATTAGTGAGATTTGTTCTGGCTCAGCAGCAGTTTAATGCTTCGGGTAAAGATTAACGAGAGGAATAGACATGAGTTTAGGTAAGGTCGTCCAAATTATCGGCGCCGTTGTGGATATTGAATTTCCACAAGATAGCGTGCCAGCGGTATACCACGCACTAAGAGTAACAGATGGCGATTTAGCTGGTTTGACTTTAGAAGTTCAACAACAGCTAGGTGGCGGTGTAGTGCGTACTATCGCTATGGGTACTACTGATGGTTTACGTCGTAGTGCTTTAGTTATGAATACAGGTGAATCGATTCAAGTTCCAGTTGGTAAAGCAACACTTGGTCGTATCATGAACGTACTTGGTGAGCCAATCGATGAAGCGGGTCCAATCGGCGAAGAAGACCGTATGTCTATTCACCGTGCAGCGCCTTCATACGAAGAGCAATCAAGTTCAGTTGAGCTTTTAGAAACTGGTATCAAGGTTATCGACCTTGTATGTCCGTTTGCTAAAGGTGGTAAAGTTGGTTTATTCGGTGGTGCCGGTGTTGGTAAAACTGTAAACATGATGGAACTTATCCGTAACATCGCAATCGAGCACAGCGGCTACTCAGTATTCGCAGGTGTTGGTGAGCGTACACGTGAGGGTAACGATTTCTACCATGAGATGAACGATTCAAACGTACTTGATAAAGTATCGCTTGTATACGGTCAGATGAACGAGCCTCCAGGTAACCGTTTACGCGTAGCGTTAACAGGCCTTACTATGGCTGAAAAGTTCCGTGATGAAGGTCGCGATGTACTTTTCTTCGTAGATAATATCTACCGTTATACACTTGCTGGTACTGAAGTATCTGCACTTCTTGGTCGTATGCCGTCAGCGGTAGGTTACCAGCCTACACTTGCTGAAGAAATGGGTGTGCTTCAAGAGCGTATCGCTTCAACTAAGACTGGTTCAATTACATCAATCCAAGCGGTATACGTACCTGCGGATGATTTAACGGATCCATCTCCAGCAACTACCTTTGCTCACTTAGACGCAACAGTAGTACTTTCACGTGATATCGCATCACTTGGTATCTACCCAGCGGTAGATCCACTTGATTCATCTTCGCGTCAACTTGACCCACAAGTAATTGGTCAAGAGCACTACGATACAGCACGTGGCGTTCAAACAGTTCTTCAGCGTTACAAAGAACTTAAAGACATCATTGCAATCCTAGGTATGGACGAGCTTTCTGACGAAGATAAGCAACTTGTATCTCGTGCACGTAAAATCCAACGTTTCCTATCTCAGCCATTCTTCGTGGCAGAGGTGTTTACAGGCGCGTCAGGTAAATACGTATCACTGAAAGATACAATTGCTGGCTTCAAAGGCATTTTAAACGGCGAGTTTGATGAGCTTCCAGAGCAAGCGTTTTACATGGTTGGCTCTATCGAAGAAGCTCAAGAAAAAGCCAAAGGCATGTAACTAGGAGGGTAGTATGACAGCTATGACTGTACATCTTGACGTAGTAAGCGCAGAGCAGAGCTTGTTCTCTGGTCTTGTTGAATCGATTCAAGTATCTGGTAGTGAAGGCGAGCTGGGTGTAAACCTAGGTCATGCTCCACTACTAACTGCCCTTAAACCTGGTATGGTACGTTTAGTTAAGCAATATGGTCACGAAGATGTGTTATATGTTGCTGGCGGTACATTAGAAGTTCAACCAAATCACATCACGATTCTTGCAGATACTGCGGTTCGTGGTGAAGATTTAGATGAAGATTCTGTACAAAAAGCTAAACGTGAAGCTGAAGAACATATGGCGAATTCGTCAGCTGTTGAGTTTGATTATCAACAAGCGGCTACGCGACTGGCAGAAGCAGTTGCTCAGTTACGCGTAATTCAGCAATTACGTCACAAGTAAGCCTATCCGGTTTTGAAAAGCCCACTTTATGTGGGCTTTTTTGTGTCTGTAATTTAAACATGGTGTATCGCTTATTTATAATTGTTAAATAACAGGTCTATCAGACTATTATCTGTGCTTTATCACTTATATCCTTCACCAATCCTCGCTACAATAACGTCATCCAATTAAGTGTGTTTTTCAGTCAAGATTCAGTACGAATAAACTAACCTACTGAGTATCTGCACAAGAAGTGATTTACGTAATCTTCTGCACAAACATAATACTTATTTAGCTAAAACAACGGAAAAAGGAAATTGTTTTAATGGCTCTAACAACTGTTATTCTTGCTGCGGGTAAAGGTACTCGTATGCGCTCTGCTCTACCTAAAGTTTTGCACAATGTTGCAGGTAAACCAATGGTACAGCACGTTATTGATAATGCGATGGCATTAGGTGCAACGACTACAAACTTAGTTTACGGACACGGCGGCGATCTATTACAACAACAACTTGCCGATAACGATGTAAATTGGGTACTTCAAGCAGAACAACTCGGTACTGGCCACGCAGTAGCGCAAGCCAACTCTCATATTAACGATGAAGACACAGTATTGATTTTATACGGCGATGTACCGCTAACAAAACAATCAACTCTAGAGCGTTTATTAGCTGCAACACCTAAAAATGGTTTAGCGGTATTAACGGTAAATTTGGTAAACCCAAATGGCTATGGTCGCATGCTTCGTGTTGGTGGTAAGTTAGTCGGTATTGTTGAGCAAAAAGATGCAAGCTCAGAGCAGTTACTTATTAACGAAGTAAATACAGGCATTATGGCTGTTAACGGTAAGCTATTAAAAACATGGTTAGGTAACTTATCTAACAATAATGCACAAGGCGAGTACTACTTAACAGATATCGTTGCAATGGCTCACAGTGAAGGCGTAGAGATCACTTCAGCGCAACCAGATCATGCAATGGAAGTTGAAGGCGCAAATAACCGCGTACAACTTGCAGGCTTAGAGCGCGCTTACCAAGCATGGCAAGCAGAAGAGTTAATGTTAAATGGCGCTACCCTGGCCGACCCTGCTCGTATTGATGTTCGCGGCAATGTTAAAACAGGCGAAGACGTATTAGTTGATATAAACGTTATCTTTGAAGGTAGTGTGACCCTTGGTAACAATGTACAAATTGGCCCTAACTGTGTACTTAAAAACTGTACCATAGGCGATAACGTGGTAATAAAGGCGAATACCTTAATTGAAGATGCAAGCGTAGCTGCTAAATGTACGCTGGGCCCTTATGCTCGCCTTCGCCCTGGCGCTGTTATGGAAGAAGACTCACACATTGGTAACTTTGTTGAGATGAAAAAAACCCGTTTAGGCAAAGGCTCAAAAGCCAACCACTTAAGTTATTTAGGTGATGCTGAAATTGGCGAAAAAGTGAATATTGGCGCTGGTACTATTACCTGCAACTACGATGGTGTTAATAAATCAAAAACTATTATTGGCGATAATGCTTTTATTGGCTCTAATTCATCACTCGTTGCCCCAGTAAATATAGGCGCAACTGCAACAATTGGTGCAGGCTCTGTGATCACCAGTACCGTTGAAGATGACCAATTAGCAATAGCACGCTCTAAACAGCGTAATTTAACGGGTTGGAAACGCCCAGTTAAAAAATAACAATTAGAGGCTACTTAGGTAGCCTTTTTTATTTTAGTTGAAGTTTAAATTGCTCTTTATAGCGTCTAGATAGGTTTAGTACTTTACCTGTAGTTAATTTTATTTCACTGTCGCCACTGGATAGTGGTGTAATAGACTCCACTTTATCGAGTTTTACGCCATGGCTGCGGTGAATTCTACAAAACCCCTGCACTTCAAGTTGTTTACTTAATGCTGTAAGCGTTGCCCTTAACGGATATATACGTGAGCCTATATGTAGGTTTACATAATTACCCGACGATTCAAGCCAATCAACATCCTCTATTTTTATAATGAATTCTTTTCCGAGCTTTTTAACTAATAGGCGGTTTATGGTCGATGTTGTTTGCTGCTCACTTTCTTCAATTGAAGAGGCTTCACCTAGTAACTGCTGCACCACATATTGATATACTTTGATAAGTACGATGAAAAACACAAAGCTTATAGCGTCTTTCTGGTATTCATAAATAAGCTCAAACCAGCTAAGTCCAAAGTTGTAAGACCCATCATTCAACAAATATATGAATTTACGAACCCCTACCATAATACCAACGTGTAACACACTAAATATAATAGAGGCAGCAAAGTACATACCTAATGAGGCCGTAATATTTTGCCAATTAAAAGATAAGTGTCTTAAAAACCAAATTAAAATAGGGAATATAAGCAAAGTACTCAAGGCACTTGAATACTCCCAAACAAATGGCTCCCACATTAAAAAAGTTAAAGCTCCTTCTCTTTGGGCTTCCATTATTTGGGTTGTAGCGTTTACTGTATTATTAATTAATACGTAAGCACACAGTAATACTGATGCGTAAATGCTTTGAAAACGTTGAAAGTGCTGTAGGTTCATAAATATATGCTTATTGCTGACGTGGCACGCTTATCCCTGTATACCACCTTTTATCACTATTGCTTGTAATATAAGCACTTATAGATAGTTTTAGCGAGAGCTTTAGGTATGAATAACGCATAACATACATAAAGTAGTAAAAGCATGAGCACTCAAGTACAACAACCTTCATTAGTTAATTCGCGTAAATATTATCTTGATTGGCTTAGGATAATCGCATTTGCGTCGCTAATTTTTTATCACATTGGCATGTTGTATAGTGAAAACTGGGGATTTCATTTTAAAAGTAATTATACATCACAGTATGTTGAATATTTAATGTTGGTGTTTTCACCTTGGCGCATGTTGCTCATTTGGTTTATATCGGGCGTAGCACTGCGTTTTATGATTGATAAAGTACGCAGCTTTAAGTCTTGGTTACATTTCACCTTATACCGCTCTATTTTTTTACTGTTACCCTTGCTGGTGGGGTTATGGTTAATAGTGCCTTTACAGCTGTTTGCAGAAATGTCACAGCAAGGTGTTATTGATATTAGCTATTGGCAATTTTATTTAGCTTTTATAGAGACTAACAATACGCTTTTTATTAATTATCAGTCTGGAGTGTGGCCGAATGTGGATGTAAATCACTTATGGTATTTGCGCTCGTTGTGGCAATTTATGCTGATCATTATTGTTTTAACTCTTTTTGCACGCTTGCCTTTTATTACGCCTTTAAAAACCTTTGTTAAAGGGGATATGTCATTTGGGCTTTTAATTACCTTGCTCACTATTGCCGTACTATTTACAAGCCATTACTTAACTGGCGATTCAATTAGAGAGACTAACGGCTTAATACTGCTACTCACAGGATACATACTTGCCAAAAACACTTACTTTTGGAACTGCTTAAATAAAAAATTAGTATTACTAGCTTTGAGTTTTGCGGTTTTGTTTGTACTTATAATATTAAGTTATCAGAAGGTGTTTACTCTTCCTCATTTTATTTTAAGCGCTAGCTACAATATTCAACGTGTTGTAGGTGTATTTTTTGTACTTGCGCTCGCTCACCGATTCTTAAATTTTAATACTTACTATTTAAAACAGCTCAATGTATGGGTGTTTCCCTTTTATTTATTGCATCAAAGCATTTTGATTATTTTGTGTTTTTTACTACAGCCTTTAAGTTTAGGGCCTGGTGCTGAACCATTCATCATTATTACAGGGACTTGGTCTTTTTGCGGTGTTATTACATGGGGTATTACACGTATTGATGTACTTAGACCTTTGCTAGGGGTTGCAATTAAACGAGATTATTCCCCGACTGTAAAAATACTTGGCTATACGGCTGCTTTAATTTTAATAACTCCGCTAGCGTATAAGCTAATTACTTAGGCTAAGGGGCTGTATTAAAATTGCCATAATCTTGTCATGCCTGTGTGTTGATATTTAGCAAATACAATACTAAGGAAAATCACATGTTTAAAAAATCAATTATTACGCTGTCACTTATATCTGTTCTTACTGGTTGCTCACTTGATGGTGACGATGGCCAAAACGGCTCTCAAGGATTACAGGGAGAACAAGGCGCAAATGGCATTAATGGGATAAATGGTGTAAACGCTAATTCAGTATTAAATATTAGCCTCGTAGGAAGAGGAGTATTAAATGCACAAAGCCCAGAAGGTGCCGCTGAAATAGTTGCTTACCAAGCATCTAAAAAATGGATTTACGCTATTAACAGTTCAGGCGATGACGCTGTTATTAATATTTTACCCGTCGACACCTTTGATACTGCCGCACTCGTTAAAGATAACGAAGGGGTTATCAGCGCCACAAATTTAACGTCCGTTATTACGTTGTCTTTAAACGAGCATACCCAAGGCGATGCAAACAGCATTGCTATTGATGAAAATAATAATTTACTAGCGGTCGCAATGGCTGCTAAAAGCACGGGTGATGCAGGTCAAATTGCTTTTTACGATATAAGCGGCGACTCACCTGTATTTATTAAAAATGTTACAGTCGGATTTTTACCAGACATGGTGACGTTCACCCATGATGGCGCAAAGGCAGTGGTTGCTAACGAAGGTGAACCAAGTGGCGACTACAGCGTAGATCCTGAAGGTTCTATTAGTATTATCGATATAACAAATAATGTAATAGCCGATACAGCAATAAATATTGATTTTAAAGCCTATAACAACAAACAAACCGAACTAGAAGCGCAAGGGGTAGTTTTTGCAAACCCAAATGGTCGTACTATTAACGGTAATCTGATAAATACCACAGTAGCTATGGATTTAGAGCCCGAGTACGTTAGCATTTCTAAAGATAACAAATATGCTTATGTATCTATTCAAGAAAACAATGCACTTGCAATAGTTAACCTACAAGACAACAGTCTTGAGCTAAAGGGCTTAGGCTTTAAAGATTGGTCAAGCTTACAACTTGATGCCTCAGATAAAGATGGCGGCGTTAATTTTAAATCATACCCAGGGCTCTATGGTATGTACCAGCCCGATACTATCTCAAGCTTTAGTTGGAAAGGCGCTAACTTTATAGTCACTGCCAACGAAGGTGACGCAAGAGAATACTTTTTTAATACAATGGATGAAGCAGACTGTATAGCAAAGGGGGGACTTGATTACGATAAAGACGACGGCTGCTTAGCTTATATAGATGAAAGCCGCGTTGAAGACTTAACGCTTGCAGCTAATTTTGATTACTTAAATAATGACGATAACGATATTGGTCGCTTAAAAGTAACAACAATAAAAGGCGATACTAATAATGATGGTCAATACGAATCGCTTTATGCTTATGGTGCACGTTCGTTTACCATTTGGGACAGCAATGGGCTGGTGGTGTTTGATTCAGGCGATGATATAGGTCGAATTACTGCATCGGTTCATGGTGAAGCATTTAACAACAATGAAGATGAAAACAAAGGTGACTCACGCTCAGATGATAAAGGCGCAGAGCCAGAAGCGCTGACTATTGGTAAAATTGACGATCGTACATTTGCTTTTATAGGGCTTGAGCGTATGGGTGGGATTATGGTTTATGATATTACCAATCCATATAATGTGCAGTTTGAAGACTACTTCTATAATAGAGGCTTAATTAAAGACGCTAATATTACAGGCGATTTAGCGCCTGAAGGAATGGTATTCGTTCCAGCTGAGCAAAGTGCTACAGGAAACCCACTCTTAATCGTTGGAAATGAAATATCAGGCTCTATTGCCGTATGGGAAATAGCATCTAAATAAACCTTTAATTTAAAATAAAGCTGTGTGTTGTTTGTTTAACATACAGCTTAGTTTAAACCTTACTAATACCTCATCAATAGATACTTATATTGTGCGTGTTTTTTAAACTAAAAGTATCCTGTAGCCCTTTATTTGTATAGCTTTCATACTATATTCATTTAATTGTCAAAAAGCTGAAATAAAACATTGACCCCCGCTCGAATCTCCCTATAATGCGACCCCACTGAGACGGGAAACGCCAACGCATAGCGAGGCACGAACTACTCAGAGAGTTAAATAAAACTTCGGTTTTAAATCTTCTAAAAAGAAAGTTTAAAACAAAGTGTTGACTCGAAAAATAAAGGGTGTATTATTCGCATCCCTTGAGACGCTAAAGCGACTCAAAACG
>NZ_JACJFC010000023.1:0-62341 GCF_014164385.1 Pseudoalteromonas sp. SG43-3 | reverse complement strand
AGCGAAAGGCGCTGGTTTTTGTGCCTATTGATTTTTAGAAGAAATCAGCTGCTCATAACTTTACTTAGGTAAGTTTAAATCAAGTAAAATTAAATTAATATTATGATTTTTTAAATAAAATTAGCGACTTAGATACGAGTGAGTAAGAGGTAATCTTTACCAGTTTTTACAATTCATCCGTAATAAAACAAACTCTTACTATTTTATAATATAAAAATTAAAACATTATAAATTTATATTGTTCTATATTTATTAGCATGAAAGAAAGGTAATTACTTGAAATGTAATTACCTTATGACATGTTTGCCGTGTAGGTCAAAAAGCATACACATCCCTATGTGCTGCACAGTAAAAACTTAAAAAACAAGGTAACGGAGATAACTATGGCTCACCGAGTATCTAAATTACTTGCGGCAACAGGCGCAGTATTAACATGCATTTCTATTCCTTCGTATGCTGCTGTTAATGGGCTGACAGAACAAGATGAATTTAATATAAAACTTAGATCAATTTATTTCGACCGTGACTACGATAACGACGCAAGTGACGATTCAACTTTTGCTCAAGGTATAGAGCTCAATTACACATCGGGTTATATAAATGATTTATTGAGTGTGGGTGTATCGACTTACACCGTAATGAATATTAACTCTACAGGTTCAGCCGCAGGTAATATTTTACCAGCAGGTAATGAGAGTGGTGGAGTAGACGATAGCTTTTCTAAATTTGGTCAATATTTTTTAGATTTTAAATTGGGCAAAAACGGTCACGTTAAAGTAGGTGGGCAAAAAACCAAAAGCATGCTTTTAAAAAGCTCAGGCAGCCGTGCTATTCCTAATACTTTTAGAGGCGTTTTTGGCGATTACAAAATTGGCAACACTAAATTATATGGTTACGTATACGATAAATGGAGTCGTCGACATGATGAAAGATGGGAAGACTTTTCTACCGATCAATCGGCACCTGGCGCCATTAGCGTAATTTGGGGCGTAGGTGCTACGCATAAAAAAGACGACATAACATTAGAGGCTGAATATTTAAATTCCCACAATTATCTAAATAAAATGGGATTAACAATCAGTTACGACATTAAACTTGAGCAAAGTAAGTTAACCCTTTCAACTGGTATATTTACCTCACAAGATGATGGCGATTTATTTGTGACAGGTGCAGAGGGCGGTGATTTAGATGATGAGGATGCACCTGATGCTTTAACAGGTTTAACTAAAAGTGAAAACGATGGATTTGCCTATTACTTAGATGCTGATTGGAAAAAAGATATTTGGAGTGTAGGTGCGGCATTTACTAAGGTAAGTGATGCTTGGATTGAAGATAACTTTAGTGGCGATCATGGTACAAACCCATTTCCAACTCGCTCATTGATTGGTGCCGATTTAACAAATCAAAACGAGGCAACGTGGCAGGCACGTTTTGGCATTGATTTAAAAGCAGTATCGCCAGGTTTAACAACAAAGTTTTACTACACAAGCGGTAGCGATGCTGAAAACTCTGCGCTGGGTAAGTTAGCTGGCACAGCTGATGAAAAATATTGGGCTGTAGATACGCGCTATAAAGTTGAGAAAATAAAAGGCTTAAGTTTGCGCTGGTTATTTGTAGATTATACAACCGAAAAATCAGGCAGCGTTGATGGTGTTAAAGGCGACAGAGCCGACCACCGAGTTTATGTAGATTACACTATTAAATTTTAAAATAACGTTTAATAAGCCAATGCAAATTTATACATTGGTTTTATTTCCTTTATTAATTACCACTATGATAAAACTAACAAATAGATAATAAAAATAAAGCTAATATGTTTTCTCTTCAACAGTGGCAATCGCAGGGCCAATTCACTCATATTTCTGGCCATCAAATATTTACAAAAATAGCTGGTGATATAACTAAGCCTGCGCTGCTTTTAATACATGGCTTTCCAAGTGCTAGCTGGGATTGGGAAGGTATGTGGCAAACGCTTAGTGAACATTATTTCGTAATTACGCTCGATATGCTAGGTTTTGGTTTGTCAGATAAACCAATAAACGCTACTTATAAAATTACCGAACAAGCCGACTTATATACCCAATTTTTAAAAACGTTAAATATTAATGACGTACATATTGTAGCTCATGACTATGGCGATACAGTGGCTCAAGAGTTATTAGCAAGGCAAGTGGTTAGACAAAGTGACTTTAAAATAAACAGCGTGTGTTTTTTAAATGGTGGGTTATTTCCTGAGGTGCATAAACCATTATTTATACAAAAGCTTTTACTTTCAAAGCTAGGTTGGATAGTGCCAAAATTAATGAATAAACAAAAATTTGCCAATAATTTAGTGACTATTTTTAGTAAAAGTACACCGCCTTCAAAACAAGTGGTAGACACACTTTGGGAGTTGCTAATTTATAAAGATGGTTTAGCCGTTATGCCTAAACTCATTAGTTATATAAAGCAGAGGCAGCAAAACCGAGAACGTTGGGTTGGTGCCATCATAAACAGCAATATACCACTTACGTTTATAGCAGGCGCAGAAGATCCTATCTCTGGTAAGCACATGATTGAACATTATAAAAAGCTTATTCCCAATGCGCGCGTACAAGAGTTTGTAGAGCTTGGGCATTATCCGCAAGTAGAAAACCCAGATGCTATTACGCAGGCTTATTTGGATTTTAGAAATTGCCAATAAAAACGCGGCACTAAATTAAGTGCCGCGTTTATAAATTAATAACTCTGAGTATTTAGGCTTTGAACCTTAATATTTTTTCTTCGGTGCTCTTAATTGTTTTTCAAACTCGTCTGAAAACAATATCGTGCCGTCGTCTTCCTCAGTAGGAAAGGCAGCAATAAGTAAATCATCCTCTTCAAGGCCTGGTGTCCAGCGACTAAACCAATCAGCAAGTGGAATTGCTTTAGCGCTGCAGCCAGCCCATTCGCCAGTTGCCCATGCCTCTGCAAATTCGCGAGTTGGCCAAACTGGTACGCAGTCGTCATCTTCGTTGGCAAGCATAACGCAGCCATCATCGTCGTTTAAAATCCATACTTGTTTAAATTGTTGTACGGTTTCGAACATATAGGCTAGGCGTTTTTTTGCCCCAAGCCCTAAAATTACTGCTTGTTCTTCGCTTAAATTTGGCGTTGTCATAATTAGCTCACTCTTAATTACTATATCTCAATTATATGCACACAAGTATATCGAGTTAAATGACAGAGTGTTGAAAAGTTGCTATTTAATTTCAGCAATGCAGATCTAATTTGTATATTGAGCAGTATAAGTCACAACTAATTTGAGCGATCATTCAAAATAAGCTTGAATGTTTGTAAAAAGGCCACATTGTAGTAAGCATATACTTAATGAAGGATTGAAAAATGACTACTGATTTACTTGCTCCGTTTAAACTAAATAATACGATTGAGCTTAAAAACCGCCTACTTATGGCGCCATTAACGCGTTGTATGGCTGACGATAACTTAGTGCCAACACAAGATATGGTTGAATATTATGCTCGCCGTGCCGAAACCGGTTTAATTATTAGCGAAGCAACTATTATTCGTCCAGATGCGCAAGGTTACCCAAATACACCGGGTTTATTTACCAGTGAGCAAATTCAAGGTTGGAAAAAAGTAACAGACGCAGTGCACGCTAATGGCGGCAAAATGTTTGCACAGCTTTGGCATGTTGGCCGTGTTGCACATCCTCACTTTTTTGATGGCGATGTACTGGCACCATCGGCAATTGGCGTTGAAGGCTCTGTGCCTCGTATGCGTGAGCTTACATATATCACACCAAAAGCAGCGACTATAGATGACATTAAGGGCCTAGTAGCTGATTACGCAAAAGCGGCAGAAAATGCGATTGAAGCGGGTTTTGACGGGGTAGAAATTCACGGTGCTAACGGGTATTTGATTGACCAGTTTTTACATTACGCTGCAAATACACGCAGCGACGAATACGGTCAAACGCCTGAAAATATGTCGCGTTTTGCACTAGAAGTAACCGATGCAGTTATCGCCGCTGTAGGTAATGAGCGTACTGCTTTACGTGTTACACCGGGTGCTTATTTTAATATGAGCGAAGATAGCCGTGATAAAGCGGTATTCGATTACTTATTACCAGAGCTTGAGAAGAGAGATTTAGCATACTTACACGGCGGTATTTTTGACGACAGTACAACGTTTGAATCGCTTGAAGGTAAAACGACGTCTGAATTTTTACGTGCAGGCTACAAAGGTACATTAGTAGGCGTAGGCAGCTATACTTTTGAGTCAGCAAAAGAGGCAATTAACGATGCTAAGTTTGATTTAATCGCTATTGGTCGCCCACTTATCGCAAACCCAGATTACATTAGCAAAATTGCAAACGGTGAAGAGTTAGTACCTTACAGCGATGAAATGCTAGCTGAATTGAAGTAACAGCTAAATATTATATTTAGTTATTAAGGCACCCAAAGTTAAATCTTTGAGTGTCTTTTTTTGTACATATTCCCGCCATAAATCTTCCATATTTGTTTAACCTTTATGTAAATAAAGTTCATCCTCGTTGTCATGTTTAAAATCCATACTGTGCTCGTTTTCATATTTCATAATTAAAACTAAACGGGACAACAATGTACGCTTTAAAAAACAAATCGCTATTGAGCATGGCTATTGCTATGGCGGTATCAACATCTACTTATGCTAACGACAACACCATAGAAGAAGTAACCGTGGTTGCTAAACCAACGAGCTACGCTAACAATGTTATTGAGCCTGCAATGCTTGAGCAACAAAGTTCGGTATCGAGCATATTATCGGTTATTGATAATTTACCAGGGATTAGCATAAACGAAGGTGATGCATTTGGTGGCGACGATTGGTCTACTACAATCACTATGCGTGGTTTTAGTATTGATGGAAACCAACAACAATTAGGTATGACCGTTGATGGCATTCCCAATGGTGGCTCTAATTACGGCGGTGGTGCTAAAGCTAACCGTTACTTGGAGAGCGAAAATTTAGCAACAGTAGAAGTAGGTCAAGGTACGTCTGATATTAAGTCGGCTTCACTTGAAGCACTAGGCGGGACATTTAACTTTGTAAGTAAAGACCCAAGCCTTGAAAAAGGCACTACCTTTGCTTATACATCAGGCAGCCACGATGCCACGCGTTATTATATTAAACACGAAACAGGCACTGTTTTTAATAACACACAAGCGTACGTAAGTTACTCGCAAACAGATACAAGCCGCTGGATTGGTTCAGGCAGTAATGGGGGCAAAGACAACCAACACGCTGAGCTTAAGTTTGTATCTAATTTTGACGATTTAACACTTACTGGTCGTTTATCTTACGATGATGTAAGCGAGACAAACTATAACAGCGTAAGCCTTGAGCAGTTTGAACAAACACCCGATTGGGATCAGCTAACATGGAATTGGACAGGAGTTCCGCATTTTGACCAAATGTTTGCAGAAGGTTGGGGAACGCTTCGTGAAAATACCTTAGGCTATTTAAAATTTGAATACGCGATTTCGCCAACTTCATTATTAACTGTTAGCCCTTATTATCATAAAAATTCAGGTCGCGGCGATTGGATCCCACCTTATTTAACAACGCCTGTTGATGAAAATGGTGACCCAACAACCGAGGGGGGCACTAATGCAGGCTCTTATGGTTTTGCTGATAGTGAAGGCAACCCGCTTGCACCAGATGCCGATTGTACGCAAAGTTTGAGCTGGCCATGGGAGTCGGGTCCTGGTTTAAATCCTGCGTGTTACGATGCAACAGCAACGCCGGTTATGTCTTACCGCCATACGCATTACAACAAAGATCGTTTAGGTGTAACGGCAAATTACCAAGCTACATTTGGTAATCACGATATCGAAGCGGGCTTTTGGTATGAGCAAAGCGAACGTGATGAATCGCGTGATTGGCACAAAGTAATTGACGCGCGTATTTATCATCACTTTGATAGCACGCCTTACTGGACACAATACAAAAACACTTTTGATACCGATACATTCAAATGGTACTTACAAGACTCGATTAATTTTGGTGACTTAACATTAAATATTGGTGCAAAACAGTATTTAGTTGAATTACAAAAGTATGACCACTTTGCTAACGAAAGATCAGATAAAGTAGATAGCAACTCAGACGTGTTATTTAGCGGTGGCGTATTGTATCAACTAAATAACAGCACAGAATTATTTGCTAGTTACAGCGAGAATTTTTCAGCAATAAAAGACGGTGTGCTTGAGCGAGATAGCTCAACACTTACAAACATAGAGCCAGAAACTGCCGACAACATCGACTTTGGTGTACGTTACCAAGCCGACAGATTAACCCTTACAGCAACGGCTTACAGTGTTAAGTTTGATAACCGCATTACCTTTATTGCCCCTGGTAGTGGCACAGACGGCATTGATTACACCATTGGTACAAATGGCTCGTACGTAAATGTAGGGGGTATTGACTCAAATGGGCTTGAGCTTGCAGCAAGCTATATGTTAACACCAAGCTGGAGCGTGTACTCGTCGTATACTAATAGCAGTTCTGAGTATTCATCCGATGATCCAAATGCATACGATTCACAGGGTGTAATATTAAGAGATGAAAGTGGTAATGAGGTAGCACCGAGCTTTAGAAAAGGCGACAGCATAATAGATTCATCAGAAGATTTATTTGTGGTATCTACCGATTACTTTAGCGATGGCTTTCGTGTTGGTTTATCGGCTAAATACACTGGTGAGCGCTTAGGTGCATGGCAAGACGAAGACACTCGCACGCGTAATAAAGTAGACGGCTACACCGTACTTGATTTTAATGCAGGTTATTCAACTGACGTAGATGCAGGTCCGTTTAAAGCCATTGACGTATCGTTTGTTGTTTATAACGTTACTGACAAAAGCTACTTAGCAGGTGGTACTGGTAACGGCGCTACTTATTACATTGGCGCGCCACGCACCGCAGCAGTTACATTTACCGCTGACTTTTAATTAAGTTTTAGTAATTGAATTAAAATAAAGCCCATCACTGATGGGCTTTATTATATGAAAGGGCGCAAAACGCGATGAAAACAATTATAAAAGTAACACTATTTAGCTTAAGTGTATTAGCGAGTAACTTTGCAACAGCAGCGCAAAATGTAGTGCTGGTAACGCTTGATGGAGTACGCTGGCAAGAAGTATTTTATGGGGCTGATAATAGCTTAATTAATAATACTGATTTTGTTAAAAAGCCAGAGCAATTAAATACGCAATTTTGGGCAAAAACAGCAAATGAGCGCCAGCAATTACTAATGCCTTTTTTAACGCAAGTAGTGGCTAAAAAAGGGATTATAATTGGCGATAGAGCTAACGGCTCTACTATGTCGGTAAGTAACCCGTGGTATTTTTCATACCCTGGTTATAACGAAATACTCACCGGTGAAGTTGACGAAAATATAAATAGTAATAACAAAGTGCTCAACCCAAATAAAACTATTTTAGAGCGTTTAGATAAGTTACCTGAGTTTAAAGATAGCATAGCCTTATTTGGTAGTTGGGATGTATTCCCATACATTGTAAATACTAAGCGCAGTAACGTGTATGTAAATGCAGGTTTTATGTCAATTGAAGAGAATTTATTCACAGATGCGCCACTGTTAAATGCGCTACAAAACGAAATCCCCAGTCCTTGGTATAACGTACGACTAGACAGTTTTACATATCGCTTTGCTAAAGCGTATATGTTGGCTAAAAAGCCTAAGTTGTTAGTGATAAGTTTAGGCGAAACTGATGACTTTGCGCATGATGGTCATTACGATCAATACCTTAAATCGGCAAGGCAAAGTGACGCGTTTATAAAAGACTTATGGGCAACCATTCAAACTACAGCGGGTTATAAAAATAACACCACACTAATTATTACTACTGATCACGGCCGTGGCAATAATGCCAACGATTGGCAACATCACAGCTCTAAACGTACACTTGCTGAGCTAGAGTTAGGTGAAAATACCTACCCAGAAGGAATTGTCGGCTCTGAACATATTTGGCTTGCGGCCATTGGCCCCGCAATAAAAGGTAGTGGCTTAATTAAAACTAAAAATGAGCTTAAACAAGCGCAAATAGCGGCGACCGTTTTAAAGGCGCTTGGGCAGAACCCAAATGAAATAAATTCAAATATGGCGCCTGCTATTAGCGAGATTTTAAAATGAAGAACCTATTAAAACCATTAACCCTATTTGCCTTGGTGTTGAGTTTGGTTATTAGTACAGGTGTTACTGCCGCGCCATCTAAAATTCTATTTGGTTCGTGTGGGCATCAAGATAAAAAGATACCCATATTTAATGCAATTAACAAAGAGAAAGGCGATTTGTTTATATTTTTGGGTGACAATATCTACGGCGATACCAACGATATGGATGTACTTGCCGATAAGTACCAACGTTTAGGGGCAAAGCCTGGTTTTAAAACGTTAAAAGCGCAAACGCCTATTATTGCTATGTGGGATGACCACGATTATGGCCAAAACGATGCAGGTAAAGAGTATCCGCATAAAGAGCAATCACGCCAAATTATGCTTAATTTTTGGGGTGAGCCTGCAAATTCAGCGCGTCGCACTCGCTCTGATGGAATTTATACCTCGTACATGTATGGTGAAAATGAGCAAACCATACAAGTAATAATGCCTGATTTACGTTGGAACCGTGATGCGTTAAACCATGTAGGTGAGCTTGAATACTACACTAAACGTAAGTTAAATAACCAAGGCCCGTATAGTCCTAGTGAAGTGAAGGGCGCATCAATGCTAGGTGAAGCCCAGTGGCAATGGCTTGAACAAGAGCTTAAAAAGCCTGCTGCAATTAAATTGATTGCCTCAAGCTTACAGCTTTTACCCGATTTTACAGGTTGGGAGTCATGGGCAAACTTTCCTGAAGATAGAAACCGTTTATTTGCATTGATTAAAAAGCATAAAGTAAATGGGGTCGTGATCATCAGCGGCGATACGCACTGGGGTGAAATATCAAAGTATCAGCAAAACCTTGATTACCCATTGATTGAGATGACCAGCTCTGGCTTAACTGAAAAATGGAAAGACGTAAGCCCTAACAAACACCGAGTAGGGAATTTTACTCATAGCGTAAATTACGGTGATTTAAGCATAGACTGGCAGCAAACTGATCCCACTATTTCACTTAAATTAAAAGGCATTGATGGCCAAGTAATAATGCAAAGTGACTTTAGTTTATCAAGTATTAGCCCTTATAAATAACATTACTCTATAAACAAAAACGCACAGTGATCAAAATTAATGCTGTGCGTTTAAATTACTTGCTAACTCTCTGATTTATTAATATCAATTACCTGTTTGAGCTACCCCTAATATTGAAAATATCTTACACTGGTTTTATCTCAAGCAAGGTCAGTGTTATATGCTAAATATTATTCAATCAAACCGCATGGAAGCCCTGCAAGCGCAGTTCCACCAGCTGTTAAAAATAAACCCATTGCAAAGCCCGTTCGACAAAGAAGTGGTGCTAGTGCAATCGCCGGGTATGTCGCAGTGGTTAAAAATAGGTTTGAGCGAAAACTTAGGGGTTGCAGCGCAGGTAGATTTTCCGCTGCCGTCGAGCTTTATTTGGCAGTTGTATCAGCAATTACTGCCAAATGTCCCTAAAGAGTCGGCATTTAATAAGCCCAACCTTGCTTGGAAACTGTTTGCAATTTTACCAACCTGCATTGATGAACCGCTTTATTTGCCGCTAAAAACCTATTTAGAGGGCGATATTGACGGGCAAAAAACCTTTGCGCTATGCGAAAAAATAGCCGATGTGTACGACCAATATTTAATGTACCGACCGCACTGGATAGCCGCATGGGATAGCGGCAAAGATGAGCTTGATGATGTAGATGTAACCATTGCCCCATGGCAACCTGACTTATGGCGACGCATTGTAAAGCTAAGCCAAGAGCTTGGGCAAAGCCAATTTCATCGCGCTAATATGCAAGGGCAATTACTTGCAGCACTTGAGACCATGGACAATAGCTTACTGCCACAACGCATTAGTTTATTTGGTATATCGGCGATTGCCAGCTCCCAGCTTGAGGTGTTTGAAGCACTGAGTAAAAAAACAGAGGTTATATTATTCTTTTTTAACCCAAGTGAGCACTACTGGGGCGATATCATAGATGAAAAAACAGCAGCTAAAATAAGCGCTAAATACGCCAAAATGCCGCTGGTGGAAGCGCAACAAAAAAAACAAACCAATCCAGATGAAGAGTACTACTTTATTGGTAATCCGTTATTATCGTCGTGGGGTAAATTAGGTCGCGACTATTTTGAACAACTTGTACAGTTAGATGCCCGTTGGATTGATGGTTTTATTGATGTGTTTGACGACACCTTACTAGGGCAAGTACAAAGTGAGATTTATCAGCTTGCGTTTAAAGGTGAATCGCTGAGTGATAATAAAGAGTGGTTTATAAACGACGAAGGTAAATTACCAATCAGCGCAACCGACACCAGCATTACGCTCAGCGATTGCCATACACCGCTCAGAGAAGTTGAGCGCTTGCACGACTACTTACTTAACTTGTTTAATCAAAACCCAACGCTTACCCCCAAAGACATAATTGTCATGATGCCCGATGTAGGCACTTACAGCCCCTACATTGAAGCCGTATTTGGTGGAGCACAAGGTAGCCGCTTTATCCCTTACGCATTGGCCGATTTAGCCATAGAGCAAGAAAAGCCTGTCCTTAGCTCATTTGCGAGTTTAGCTAACTTACCGTTTTCGCGCTTTGGTGTGTCGGATATTCTCGATTTATTACAAGTTACGCAAATAGCCGAAAAGTTTGGGCTTGAAGCACACGAATACGAGCAAATTCAATACTGGCTTGAACGTGTAGGGGTTAAATGGGGCATAAACGCAGCGCATAAAAGCAGCTTTGATTTACCCGCTATCGATTTAAATACCTGGCAACATGGGCTCAACCGTTTGTTGCTTGGCATTGCCATGCGCGACGAGCAATGCCCGTTTAACGGTATTTACAGCGCCGATGAAGTAGAAGGCATGGCGCTTGATACACTCAATAAGCTCGTGCACTTTATTGATGTACTGCAAAGCTTTAAAGAGCAGTTAACGCCCGACGATACGCTCACTAATAAAGCGCATATTTTAAGCGAGCTATTAAACGCGATATATGAAAGTGAAAGCGAAAGCGACGACAGCTGGGATTTATTAGTATTGCAAAACGTGCTCGAAGAGATACAAAAACACCATGACAACGGCGATTACAGTAAAGCGGTTTCGCAGCGTATTGTTAGTTACTTAATTAGACAAGGCATTCAAGAAAAAGGCGTAGGGCAGCGGTTTTTGGTTGGGCAAGTAAACTTTTGTACGCTTATGCCCATGCGCGCCGTACCATTTAAAGTGGTATGCATGCTGGGCTTAAACGATGCTGACTACCCGCGTAACGTACAGCCTATTGGTTTTGACTTAGTGCCTTATTCTAAAAAGCAAAAAGGTGACCGATCACGTAAATTAGATGACCGCTACTTATTTTTAGAAGCGCTACTGAGTGCCCGCGACAACTTATACATGAGTTACATTGGTCGCTCGTGTTTTGATAACCAACCGCGCATGCCATCAACCCTTGTAAGCGAGCTGTTAGAATATATTGGGCGTAGTTTTGTATTAAGCGAAAAGAGTGAAAAAACGCTGCCCGCATGTCTAATTAATCAGCAGCATTTACAGCCCTTTAATAGCCATTACTATTTAGCCGATGAGCAAGCAAATACTGTGCTGAGCAACCACAGTTACAATCCAATTTGGCTGCCAAGTGAGTCAATTAAACCAGAGCCAGTTATTGCGCTTGATGTGACTGTGCCAGATCAGCTAGATCTTGATGTGTTTATTAGAAGTGTGTGCAGCGCACAAGAGAGCTTTTATCAACAAACATTGGGCTTACGCCTACCACAATTTAACGAAGTAGCAAAAGACGAAGAGCCATTTAGTTTAGATGCACTGCGCCGTTATTTTTACCTTGATGAAATACTCGAAGCAAACATAAACGAGCAACCCCTAAGTACCGAGCAAATACTGCAGCGGGGTGAGTTACCTCAAGCCAATGTAGGCAGTCTCATATTTGAGAGTATGGAGCACCGAGTTGACGCGCTTGCAGGGCAAGTAAAAGAGCACATTAAAGGCGGGAAAAGTGAGCCAATAGAAGTTTTGCTTACCATTGAAGGCACTAAAATAGAGGGCTGGCTCAATCATGTGTATTTGCAAAAACAAGTGTTTTACCGCAGTGCGAGTATTAAAGCGAAAGATTTAATTAAAGGCTTTATTTATCACCTCGCAGCGCAAAGTATGGATCAACAAGTAGAAACATTGTTACTTGGACTCGATAAGCAAATTACCTTTGCGCCAATTAATAAAGCTGATGCCGATGCATTGTTACTTGATTGGTTTGAATTATACAAAGCGCTGCGCGCAGAGCCTGTGCCATTTTTTCCGGTAAGTGGTTATGAATACGTTAAAAGCGGCGGCGATATAACAAAAGCAATGAGCAAATTTAGCCCGCAATACATAGGGCGAGGCGAGGGCGAAAACCCGTATATTCGCTTAACGGTGCAATCGCTAAATGACTGCCAAGAAGAATTTATAAAATGGAGTGATAAATTGCTCACGCCTTTATTTGAACACGCAAAGGAGAGTGACCATGCAAGCGCTTAATCCTCTTACTATGCCGCTCATTGGTCAAAGTTTAATAGAAGCCAGTGCGGGTACTGGTAAAACTTATACAATTACGGGGCTGTATTTACGTTACTTACTAGGCATGCAAATAGAAGGTGAGTTAAATACGCCGCTGAGTGTTGAGCAAATTTTGGTTGTAACCTTTACCGACGCTGCCACTCAAGAAATTAAAGACCGCGTACGTAGCCGAATTATTGCTGCGCGCGACGCATTGCTTGGGCAAGACCCAAACGACGAACTTATTGAAGGCGTAATTGCCAAAATTGATGATAAGCACCGCGCGTTTGATTTGCTCGATGCAGCTGCTAAATCAATGGACGAAGCCGCTATTTTTACTATTCATGGCTTTTGTCAGCGGATGCTAAAACAACATGCGTTTGAGTCGGGTGTGGCGTTTAATCTCGAATTTATTTTAGATGAGCGCGACATATTACTTGAAACTATTAAAGATTTTTGGCGTGCGTTTGTATACCCACTTAATAAAGAACGCACCGATGCTATTTTAGATGTATTTGCCGCACCAGAGTCTTTATTCGCTCAAGTGGCGAGTATTTTAAACAAAGCTAATGCGCACATTACGCCACAAATAAATTTAGACGATGTGTGGAAAGCCCGTGACGAGTATATAACCCGTGTGCCTGCATTTAAAAAAGCGGTGTTAGAGCAAGAGTTTATCGGTGCTATTAAAAGCTCGGGTTTAAGCGGGTCTAAAACGCCAGCACGAAAAGGCAGCCTTGGTGCGCTTGAAGCATTTTGTTTAGGCGGCGATTTGTTTTTTGAATTTGGCACTAGCAAGTATTCGTTTGAAGTGTGGAGTACAGAAAACTTAAGCGATGTGAGCAATTATAAAAAAAATCAGCCATTATTTGTGCATCCATTACTGAGTCAGTTTGACGAGCTTGCCGCCCTTAACAACACCATAAACCAAGGGCTCAAAATAGCGGTTGTACAACATGCAGCACGCTGGGTAAAAGCCGCAATAGTTAAGCGTAAACAAGAGCAAAGCGTTATCACCCCAGATGACTTATTGACCAATTTACATAGTGCGCTTAATAACGAGCAAGGCGACGTACTAGCGCAAAAAATTGCGCAGTTGTTCCCGGTTGCCATGATTGATGAATTCCAAGATACCGATCCGATTCAGTACGGTATTTTTAGTAAAATTTATGGGCAACAAAATACCACGCTTGCCATGATAGGCGACCCCAAACAGGCTATTTATGGCTTTAGGGGCGCAGATATTTTTACCTATATTGGCGCAAAAGAAGCTGTACAGACTGATCAGCAATTTACGCTGGGTACTAACTTTCGCTCGAGCACCGATATAGTCAATAGCGTTAATAGTTTATTTGGCAAACACGCTAACAGCTTTATTTATAACGACGCCATCCCCTTTAACGCAGTAGCTGCTAAAGGTAAAAAAGCGGAAGACTCTTTTTTAATTGATGGCAAACCCGCGACCGCATTCGAATTTAATGTATTTGTGGATGAAGCCGCAGACGAAAAAAACAAACCAACCAATAAAGGTATAGGGCAAGCGCATTTAGCCACTCACTTTGCTAATAAAATAGTGACCCTGCTTGAAAAAGCAAAACAAGGGGATGCGTGTATTGGCAGTACCCCTGTAAGCGCTGCCGATATTTGTATATTAGTGCGCGACCGTGTTGAAGCGCAAATAATGAAAAAAGCGCTAGGTGATGCCAAAATTTCCAGTGTGTATTTATCGCGCGAGAGCGTTTTTAGCCAAGAGCTTAGCCATCACCTACTTAACTTTTTAACAGCGCTGCATGGACAATATGATGAGTCATTGCTGCGCGGTGTTTTAGCGGGTCCGCTATTTTGTTTAAGTTATAACGAAATACATGCACTCGCTGATGATGAAAATAAATGGCAAGACTACTTAAACTTTTTTGCACAACTTAGCCACATTTGGAACAAGCAAGGCGCTATGGCCATGCTTGAGCGCTTAATGAGCCATAACCAGCTTAGCGCTAAATGGCAAGGGTTAGGATATAACGTTGAGCGTTGGCTGACGGACTTTAGGCACTTGGGCGAAATACTTCAGCAAAAACAAATAGAGCTTGAAGGCACGCTGCGTTTACTGCGATGGTTTGCACAAAAGGTAAGCCAACAAGACGGTGAAACAGTACAGGTACGCCTAGAAAGTGACGCCAACTTAGTTAAAATTGTCACTATGCATGCCTCAAAAGGGCTTGAATACCCTTTGGTATTTATGCCGTTTGCCAGTGGCTATCGCGAAACAAAAGAAGCGCTTTATCATAATAATGGCAAGCTAGTTTACGATTTAAGTAAAGACGAAGATGCCCTTCAAAAAGCAGAACAAGAACGCCTAGCTGAAGATTTACGCCTGCTTTATGTAGCACTTACTCGCGCCGTACATTTTTGTGCGCTTGGTGTTTATAACATAGGGCAAGGACAAAGTAGCCGCTTGGCTATGCAAAGTAGTGCACTTGGGCATGTTTTATTTGCAGGGCTAGAACTTGCCAGTAGCCAAACATGGCGCACGCATTTAAGTGAGTTTTGCGACGCTAACATCGCGATGAGCTATCAGCAATTTGCCTCACAAACATTATTAGAGCAGGGAACACTTTGTTTTAATAACAGTGAAAGTGCGCAGCAAACGTTAAGTGTTAATAAAGTAACAGTAAATATTGAACGTAACTGGCGAGCAACCAGCTTTAGTGCGTTGAGCTTTAAAAAGCACAGCGACCAATTAGCCCCAGGGCGAAGTGATGAAGATCACGAAAAAGACGAGTTTGCAGTGCAAGAGGACGAACTACCATCACCTTATAGTTTTCCTAAAGGGGCAAAGCCTGGTAGCTGTTTACACGAAATATTTGAACAAATAGATTTTACTAGCCCAATAGTTCACCCAACTAATACCGAGCAAAACTTATCTGAAGTAGTTAAGCGCAGCCTTGAAAAGTACCACATAGGTGATCAATGGCGAGAAGTGGCTGAAAAGTGGGTACTTGATGTTCTTGCGTGCCCCCTAGATAACAGTTCTTTAGAAAAAAGCCTTCTTTCATTGGGTGTGCTTACACCCAAAGATTGCCTAGTCGAAATGGAATTTAATTTACCCCTTGAGAGCTTAAGTGCACCAAAGCTAAACGAAATGCTGGTTAAACATTTTGGTTTTACACAAAGTAAGCTTGAATTTTCGCACGTAAAGGGCTTGTTAAAAGGCTTTGTCGATTTAATATTTTGCTACCAAGGCAAATATTATATTTTAGATTATAAGTCTAATTATTTAGGTAGCACGCCAGCTGATTACGAGAGCGATATGCTTGAGCAAGCGATGAGCAGTCATCAGTATCATTTACAGTATTTAATTTACACGGTAGCGCTGCATCGTTTATTAAAACAACGTATAGCTGATTACTCGGTAGAAACCCATTTAGGCGGCGTGTATTACACGTTTTTACGTGGGATGCCCGCAGGGCAAGGCGTGTACTTTAAAAAGCTAACTGAAGAACAAGTGATTATTTTAGATGGCTTATTTAGCCAAGGAGCCATGCTATGAGCGATTTAAATGAGCAACCTGGCTTGTTTGACGATATAGACGAGACACTTAATAATGAAGCCGTAGAGCCTCTTACTTCAAAAAATGTAGCACAAGATGTCCCATTAGAGGACATTGTGTTAAATAATACTATTATCGAAGTCCCGTTACTTGAATATTTATTAGCGCAAAATCGACTACGTGTGGTTGATGTTAAACTCGCTGAATTACTGTGTGCTAATGACATTGAGCAAACACATAATGAGCTGTTTTATATTATTTTATTACTGTGCTTATCGCAGCAAAGTCAGCATAGCTGCCTAACTTTAAATGAGGTTGACTGGAGCAATCCTTTTAACTTGCGCAAAAGCGACTTTAATAAACTAGATGGCAATGTACCCAGTACGCTAAGCCCGTTTAGTGATGACTTTAATGTACATACAGCGCTCAGTTATTTACAAAACCATGAAAGCGTGGGCGAAAATAAACCACTGCAACTGTTTAAAGAGCGACTTTATTTTGCGCGCCTTGCCGGTTATGAGCAAACACTCGCAGATAGACTATTAAGCATGAGCGAGCGAAAGCTCAATATTAATAATGAAATATTGGCAGAACTTTTAAATACCTATTTTCCTGCAGATTCTGCAATTGAAACTGATTGGCAAAAAGTGGCATGTGCGATTGCCGCCACCAAAGGCTTTAGCGTGATAACGGGTGGTCCAGGTACCGGTAAAACTACCACAGTAACTAAGTTACTGGCTATTTTACAGTCACTTTATAAAACCGCGCCGCTTAGTATTAAGCTGGTGGCACCGACAGGTAAAGCCGCTGCACGTTTAAGTGAGTCTATTTTGGGCGCCAAAAATAAGCTCATAACGATTCCTGATAATATTAAAACGCTGATACCGCAAAGCGCTCAAACGATTCATCGCTTATTGGGCGTAAAACCGTTTACTAATAAATTCAGACATAACAAAAGCAATCCGCTGCATTTAGATGTGCTGATTATTGACGAAGCCAGTATGGTCGATTTATCGCTGATGGCTAAATTAATAGAAGCACTGCCTGCGCATGCGAGATTAATACTCCTAGGTGACAAAGACCAGCTGGCCTCGGTAGATACTGGCAGCGTAATGAGCGATTTATGCCAAGGTTTAACACTTGGGCAAACGCCAAGCTACTCGCAAGCACGTTGTGAGGAGCTAAATAGCTTATGTTTTAATAATGAGCCTAAGCTCGTAGCGCAAAGCGTGAGTGAATTTAAACTCGCAGATTGCGTTGCCTTTTTACAGCACAGTTATCGATTTGATGCACAAAGCGGCATTGGTCAACTCGCACTTGCGGTAAACACAAATAACACCGGTATTTTAAATTACGTTGAGCAAGAAAGTACTGAAGGGCGTTTTAACGATGTAATTTTAGATTACGACTTTGTAGCAAAACCAATTGAAAAGCTTGTTAAAAGTGCAGCAAGTCATTATGCAAAATACCTTAACTTAATTGCCCAAGGTGCAGATGTTGCACAGGTGCATGCTGCTTTTGCTAGTTATCAGCTTTTAGCTGCGGTACGAGAGGGCGATTACGGCGTGCATAGCTTAAATCAGCGAATAGAGCGCGTATTGCAACAGCAAGGTTTAATAACAGTTAGCCCTAATACTCATCATTATACAGGCATGCCCATTATGGTGAGCCAAAACGATTACCAGCTTAAGTTATTTAACGGCGATATTGGTATTTTAATGCCCGATGAAAGTAATCAGCTCAAAGCCATATTTATTGATGAGCAAGGTAACCAACGAGCATTTTCGCCAGCACGACTCCCTGCACACGATAAAGTATACGTAATGACTATTCATAAATCACAAGGCTCAGAGTTTAGTTACACCGCTATGGTACTGCCGCCGCTAAAACAAGCGCGCATGGGTATTAACAGGCAATTAGTGTATACGGGAATAACCCGCGCTAAAAATAAGTTTGAGCTGGTGGCTGACAAAAAAGTACTGCAACTTGCAATGAATAAAAGCGTATCAAGAGCATCAGGTTTATATGAAAGGTTACAATTTTAAGCTTAATTTGAATTTTTTATTAATAATTTAGCTTCAAACTGCTTGTTATTTATCGCGTTATTATAAATGTCTTCTATACTAAAGTTAATTTTATATTGAATGTATTCGGGCGTGTTGATCTTTGGTGAGTGAATTTGCAGTAGTGTGTTTGGTTTTTAGGCAAGGCAGAGCCTATGTAGTGTGGTATTTCCCATAAATAGGCGATAACGTAGTATAAATACCAAACATACGCTGCCCTTTGGGTTCTTTCTAGGAACGATTAACTCTTTGTTGCCTACATGGATGTAGGTAAGGGGCGTGAGCAGGACGCGGAAGCTTTGCTCGGTTTTACTTATTCTTACATGGATGTAAGCCATTAGAATAACGCAGGAGCAGTTATCGAGCCCACTAGGTTACAAACCTCGCGCCGTGATTTAATCGCCCCTAGATTGAACAAATTTCAATCCACAAAGGTCAACACGCCCAATTAAGGATATTAATGTTTTTTTCTAAAAATAAGCAAAATGAAATAGCCTCTTTAAAAGCAGAACTCTATCCGTTACAACAAGTGTGGGAAGGGCTTTACCGAGAGATGTTAGTTGTTAATATTCTTTATGATGGGCGTATTTCGCACGCCAATGATAGGTTTTTAGAAAACTTAGGCTACAACGAAGACGATCTTACTAATAACTCTTTTGATGATTTTATTACTGAGTCATCTCGTCAATCTTCAGAATTTAAAAGCCTACAGCAAGCTATAAAAAAAGAAGGACATTGGGGCGGTGCATTACAAATTGCGCGCGGTGATGGTAAAGCTGAATGGTTACGTTTAATAGTACATCCTGTAAAAGGGGAGCAAGATCAGTTGCTCTATTTTTCTATATTCGGGAGTGTGCTTACAAAAACAATTACGGCTTCCCGCGAGCAAAGCGACACTATCAAAGCGATATATCGCTCTATGGCAGTAATTGAATTTGATTTAGAAGGCCATGTTTTAAAAGCAAATGAGCAGTTTTTATCAGCAATGGGTTATCAAGAAAGTGAATTAATAGGAAAACACCATCGCACATTTTGTGAAGCTTCAGAGTATAATTCCCAAGAGTATCAACAGTTTTGGGCTAAATTAAGAGAAGGACAGTTTATAGCGGAGCGCTTTAAGCGTGTTGATAAATACGGCAATGTTGTATGGTTAGAAGCGTCATATAACCCAATCTCAAATGACGCGAATGAGCTTTATAAAGTAATGAAGTTTGCAACAGTTATTACAGAGCAAGTAAATCAAGAAATTGCGATATCTAAGGCTGCCGAAATTGCTTATAGCACCTCAACCCAAACGGATAAAAAAGCAGAGCAAGGCGCGAGCGTTATACAAGATACGGTTGCAGTAATGACCGAGCTGGCTATTAACATGGAGCAAGCGGCAAGTGAAATTTCAGCGCTTGATCAGCAGTCGCAACAAATATCGAGTATTGTACAAAGTATTAGTAGTATTGCAGAGCAAACCAATTTGTTAGCATTAAATGCCGCAATTGAAGCGGCTAGAGCTGGCGAGCAAGGTCGAGGCTTTGCTGTGGTTGCAGACGAGGTTCGACTGCTTGCATCTCGTACATCAAAAGCAACAGAAGAAATAGTAGAAGTAGTACAGCGTAACCAATCACAAACCCAAAATACGGTGGCTGTAATAGAAAAAGGTAAAGAAAAAGCAGAGCAAGGTTTAGCACTATCTAAAGAGTCGGGTGATGTGATGCAGGAAATTCAGCAAGGCGCACAAGAAGTTGTAAATGCGATTGGGCAATTTACCAGTGAACTTAAAGCTAACGGCTAGATTAGTTACGTCCTTATTCTAAAGCGGGCACCTTTACCGGTACCCGCTCAACCTACCCCCTCAATATTACTCTCGAAACACCCCTGATAATTTTAAATTTAACAACTATTCTTTTTTAACCCATTAAATAATAGGTAATAAGTTTCTTCACCCCTATAAATGATAATAAGTTGTTGCATTTTTGTTCTTTGTTCCTAATACTGGTGAACGCCAAGGCTGACAAGCCCTAGTATGAATACCTTAAATGATAATAAAATATTACGTACATAACATTAAGGAATTGTATGAACAACACTAAGCGCACACACACATTAATTAAACCAAGTCACCTAATTGGTGCTGGGCTTGCTATGCTAATGAGCTTTTCTGCTGCGAGTAAAGACTACAAAATTATATTAATTCACGGGTTACAAACTTCGCAAATAACCAATAAGTCGGGTAGTGATGTAATTAATGACGGTGAAACATATTGGCAATCGTACTGGAATAATCGTGCAGATGAGCGAATTGATTGGCCTGCTTATGAGCGAATTGAAGGTAAAATTGCTACCGATTGGGTGTGGCCAAAGTTAAAGCAAATTTCACGCTCTAATTTATGCAGTGATGGCTGTGTATTTGTAACACATTCAACAGGCGACTTAGTTGCACGCCATATTATTGATAACCAAGAAAACTGGTTAGAAAACGCAGGCTTACAGCCGCTTAATATTGTTGCGACGTTTGATTTAGCAGGCGCGGGTGGTGGAAGTGAGCTTGCAGATGTAGCCGTTAGTGCTTTAACTGGCGCATCATGGAACTTTGCGGTCGATGCAGCACTCAAATGGTGGCTAGGGAGCGATGTAACCGAAGCTGTTGGTGTATTACACGATTTAAAAGTGAATAATGCCCGTAAAATATCGCCATTTCCTGATGCACGTACACCTAGATTACGCTTTGTGGCAGATGGTAATGCGTATTTAGGTTTAACAGGTGGATTTTTAAAAGGTAATGATGATTCGGTTGTAGCATCGCACTCTTCATGTGGTGCAAGTTCGGCTGGCTCGTTTGGAAGTTGTAGCAGCAGTATTGATACAGATGGCCATTTAAAATCGCAAGGTGATGCTGTTAGTAGCTTTATGCCAAATCATTATCCAATGATGATGAGTGACAGTTATAGCCATAACGAAATACATAACGCGCAGCGTAAAGGTAATGTCACAATAGCCATGAATAACGTAAATGTTGAAGGTAATAACGTAGGGTTTAATACGTTTGATAAAACTACAGGTAGTTGGTTTTGGAAAAAACAATATCGTTATATTAGGGATTCAAATAATTTAAGTGCATCAGCACTTATTTATAATGTGATTCCATAACATAGAAGGCGTGTAGTTATACCAATCTGCATAAATCTTTGATCAATTTAACGAATTAAATTCCACTATAACGTCGTTAAAAATTTTTTATTTACGACTGCATGGATGCAGGAGGTAGAGCAATGCAGGGAGCAATTGCCGAGAACAATTAGATACAAAAATTTTTGCCTAGTTCTAGCGTAATTTTCTTGACGTTAAATAGACCCATATATAAGCAGATTGGTATTAAAAACTATACGCCTTATAAAAGATTGAAATATAAAAATGAAAAAATTTTATGTCGTTGCTTTAATTATTAGCACTATTTTATTCTCGCTATGGTTTACTGGTAAAAATTATGCTCATAAAGTTGCTGAGCCAATAAAACCACAGATTAAACACAGCGCGAACGCACCTGACTTATCGCCTGTAAAAGTGATCCCTATAGATGTGCCTAAAGCTAAAAAACCACAATCAAAAAAGCAAATTGCGTTTAATGAAGACCTAACAAAAGCAGCGCAGCAAGTGGTGATGCAATACGAAAGTGCACTTAAGTTTCCTCCTTATTCCCAACCTTTAAGTCCTTTAGATGAAGATCGATTAAAGCCAAATCAATTTTATCCTGTGTCGAGCCCCATAGGTGAAAGCGGCGATGCTTTAACGGTAAGTCTCAAACAATATCGTTTTGTATACCCAGAAGAAATAACAATAAAGATAAGCGCTCAAGGGCTTGGAAAAGTGGTCGTTGAACTTGCAAACACTGATACAAAGGAAGTATTAAATACCCATACGGGCAATGCGCGTGACGGTGAGGCAATTATTACATTTAAAGAAGATGAAGATTACCCTCGTAGTTTGCAAGTGTATGTACAGGGCGATGTTGACGGCAAAAAAGTACCCGTAGTTGCGCAAATTCAATATATGCCGCCAAGTGCTACTTTAACAGGTTTTGAAATTGCTTATGCTCAAAATGAAAACATGGTTATGCCAGCTAATTTAACGGTGATAAAAAGTGGTTTGTATCGTGTTAGGGCGAATTTATATAGTGGTGATACACCACTTGCTCATTTGGTATCTAAGGAACGCTTAACACAAGGGAGCCAAACCGTAGACTTAAAAGCTCATTGGTCAGTATTACCTAAGGGCGTTACCGATATGCGCTTAAGTGACTTTGTAATAGAAAGAATGTCGCCAAGCCCAGGTGAGCGTAACAGCTTTGGGAATAGTGAAATAAGCCATTTTGATATAAACGATTTCTCGTACGACAGTTTACAGCAGTTGCCGTATCAGACTAATGCACAAGAAAAGTTAAGTTTAGAGTTTTTACAAGGCCTAGCTGAGAGTTAAAAAGACAACGTAAGGCTGAATTGGTAAATTTAAGGGGGTTGTACATAAATACAACCCCCTTAAATTTGTTAGCCTAGATATGTTAGCTTAAATTTATAGTAACTACACTTGGCGCTTCTTGTTCATCAAGCTCATTAGTAACAGGCACTTTAGGAATGTCTGGCTTATCAAGAGCTATATCGCCACCATCAATGACTTCACCGGTTTGTAAGTTTTTAAAATCAAACAAATCAGCATCAGCTAAGTGTGAAGGCACGACGTTTTGCATTGCTGTAAAAATACTCTCAATACGGCCTGGGTGCTCAGCATCCCATTTAGCGAGCATTGCTTTTGTATGTTTACGCTGTAGGTTTTCTTGCGAACCACATAGGTTACACGGAATAATTGGATAACCTTGTGCAAATGCGTATTGGCTTATATCGCTTTCTTTGCAGTATGCAAGTGGGCGAATAACCATATGCTCGCCGTTATCACTCATTAATTTAGCCGGCATACTTTTTAGTTTTCCACCGTAAAACATATTTAAAAACAACGTTTCAATCATGTCGTCACGATGGTGGCCAAGGGCTATTTTAGTTGCGCCTAACTCATTTGCTGTGCGGTATAAAATACCACGACGCAGTCGTGAGCAAAGTGAACAGGTTGTTTTACCTTCAGGAATAATGTCAGTAACAATGCTGTAGGTATCTTCTTCTACAATTTTGTATTCTACATTTAATTTATCAAGATACTGGGGTAAAACGTGCTCAGGAAACCCTGGTTGTTTTTGATCTAGGTTTACAACAACGAGATCAAACTTTATAGGTGCTACACGTTTTAAATGTTGAAGCATTTCAAGCATTGTGTAGCTGTCTTTGCCACCTGATAAACACACCATTATACGGTCACCTTCTTCAATCATATTGAAGTCCATAACGGCTTGACCAGTTTGGCGACGTAAACGCTTTTGTAGCTTATTTAAGTTAAATTGAGCTTTAGCTTGATCTGAGTGTGACAATTACGCCCCCTAGTAAAACAATACAGCAAAGTTATTTGCTAAAAATAAAGGGGCGTATTATACCCAAACCACCTGAATATGCGAGTTTAGGATGTAATTAAACACGGTATTTTTAGCAAGTAATATCCAGTTTGTTACTTGCTAAATTTTTAATTAATCTAGTTTCTTTGCCATCGGGCTTACGTAACCATCGGGCTTAAGTGCTAGTACATCGCAGTCAAGGCTATCAATTACATGCTCTGCTGTATTACCTACTAAAGCGGCACTTAAGCCTGTACGACCAACGGTACCAATAACAACTAATTCGCTATTTAACCGCTTAGCTACATCAGGGATTACATCCTCTGGTAGGCCTTCTTCAATAAAACATTGCTCTTGGCTTAAATTAAACTCAGCAGCAAGTGCATTGGTTGATTCAATGTGGTGTTTTTTAACTGATTCGTTATAAAGTCCAGGGTTAAACTCAGGAATTTCAATTGCTATATTTATGGGCGTTGCAGGATAAGCATTAACTAAATTAAGTTTTGCGTTGGCAAGTTCACATAAAAATTGTGCGTCTTTAATTACCCGTTTATTAAGTGCTACATGTTCTTCGTTTTCACTAACCGCATTCACAGCAGCTAAAATATTACCGTTTTCTGGCCATGCCATTTCTTTAACAAACAACACCGGGGCAGGGCATTTTCGTACTAAATGCCAGTCGGTAGGGGTGAAAATAACGGATTTAAGTGCACCATGTTGATGTGTGCCTTTAATTACTAAATCGTACTTTTGATCAATTACAGTATCGATTATGGCTTCATAAGGACGGTTATGCCAAACCACTTGGGTGTCAATATTTATATCTTTGTAAGGTGAAACCAAATCTTTAAGCCATAGCTGGCGATCTTTTAGTACGGCATCACGCATTGCTTCGCGTTCATCGCCAGATAGCATCGTTGTCATTTCATAAGAGAAGTCGTAAACCGTCATAAAGGCGGTAATACTTGCGCCAGATTTTTTGGCTAAGTCTATTGAACGTGATAAACCGTGTTGATCGTCTTTGGTAGGGTCAATAACCGCAATAATGCGTTTAATAGTGTTCATATGCTACTCCATTTGCCTAACGGGTGTACAATTAGTGTAACGCAAATATAAAACAGTTAAAGGGGTAGCATATAAATTGTTGTTCTAAATCAAACTATTTAATTTAGCGAGGCTTAACGATTGCTGCCGTTTTAGCTAAGGCATCATTATCTAAAATTGTAATAAATTTACCTTCTACTTTAATTAAGTCGGCTTTTTGAAAACGGCTTAATAAACGGCTAATGGTCTCTACGGTAAGGCCTAAGTAGTTACCTATTTCACCGCGAGTCATGGTAAATCTAAATTCTTTGCGTGAAAAACCACGTTCACCAAAACGCTCTGACAGGTTATAAATAAAACTAGCTAAGCGTTCTTCTGCTGATTTTTTATTGAGTAATAACAGCATTTCTTGATCGTATGTAATTTCGCTGCTCATCAAGCGCATTATTTGTTGACGAAGTTTTGGTAATTTACCAGCAAGTTCGTCAAGGGTATCGAATGGTATTTCGCACACCATTGACGTTTCAAGTGCTTGCGAAAAGCTCTGATGCGCCATTTTGCTTATCGCGTCAAAGCCTACTAAGTCACCCGCTAAATGAAACCCGGTTATTTGCTCATCACCTTGCTCTGATAATGTGTACGATTTAAATGAGCCAGAGCGTACAGCATAAATAGCCTGTAAAGGTGCGCCTGATTCAAATAGATAATCGCCTTTATGGAGTGGTTTTTTTCGCTCAATAATTTCGTCTAGCTTATCCATTTCTTGGCCATTGAGAGAAAATGGCAAGCACAATTGACTAATACTGCAGTTATTACAGCTAATAGCACAATTACCTTTAGCGCGACTTTGAGAGAAATCCATAATTTAATCCGTTTAAATTTTTATACACACGACTGCAAAATAACCATAAAAGGTTAATACTGCGAATAGGTTATTGTATCAGCTTGTCAGTTGCAATTATCAATAAGTAGATACCATACCAGATTATAACACTGCCCAATACAATTCGGGTCCAAGGGTGGTTAATAATACTATTTAGTTTTTGTGCGGTAACGCCTAACGTGATCATTGCGGGGAAAGTACCCAAAGCAAAACAAAGCATCACTAAAGCACCGTCTAGGGCACTTGGGCTAGTCATCGCCCATGTAAGTGCTGAGTAAACAAGTCCACATGGAAGCCATCCCCACAAAGCACCGTAACCTAGGGCTTTAAATGGTGAGTTAATAGGCATTAAGTATTTATTTAGCTTAACAATGTGTTGCCACACTAAGGTTTTACCAATTTTTTCTAACCATTGCAACGTAGGGCCTAAGCGCATTATATACACGCCGACAAGGAGCATAAAAATAGCTGCAATGAATGAAAGTGCTAAAGAAAAAGATGTGTTTTGCCTAGCAAATTGGCTGCTAATACCAGCAACAAGTGCACCTGCTGCCATGTAGCTCAGTGCACGCCCGGTATTATAGGCAAATGAATAGGTGAATGTTTTGCGTTTATCACTTGCCAGTTGTAATGAGCTTGCAATACCGCCGCACATGGCAATGCAATGACCGCTACCTATTAGCCCCATTAAAAATGCGCTGGTGTAAAGAGGGTCAATCATTACTTTTGTTATGTTGCTCTTTGTCGTCTTCAAACAAAATACTATGACCTTGCTTATTTAAATCAGAAAACTGCTCACTTTTTACGGCCCAAAAGAAAACGCCTATAGCAATAATGACAAACAAAATGGCAATAGGGATCAAAATGTAAATTATGCTCATAACTTTAATAGCCTTAGTGAATTACTAATCACAATAATTGAGCTGGCAGACATGCCAATAACAGCCATCCACGGAGCGACTAAGCCCAGCGCTGCCAATGGTAATATGGATGCATTATACAATAAAGACAGCGCAAGGTTTTGCTTAATAATTCGTCTGGTTTGTTTTGCCACATTGAGTAAATGATCAATTGAAGCTAAATCGCTATTAAGGAGCACTACATCGGCGCTATTTTTTGATATGTCAGCACCGGTTTCCATTGCAATGGATAAATGCGCGCTGGCAAATACAGGGCTGTCGTTTACGCCATCGCCGACCATTGCTACAACTTCGTTTTGTGACGCCCATTTTTCAACGGCTGTTTGTTTATCTTGTGGCGAACACCCAGATTGCACACTTTCAAGGTTAAGTTGTTTAGCTACTTTTTGCCCAGCATCTGACGCGTCACCGGTTAACATGTGACAGGTTAAGTTTTGCGATTGAAGTGAGTCTATAAGCTTTTTAGCATCGTTTTTTACTTTATCAATAAAGTAAAAACGTGCAACAACCTGCTTATTTATATACAAGCTTGCTTGTGCATTTGATTTTTTGCTATCAAACCAACCACTTTTACCAATTGCATAATGATTAGTTGCATCTTGTGCGCTAATTCCCAGACCTGGATACACTTCAACGTTATTAAGATTGTGGTGAGCAGGAGTAATTTCATCAAATGCGCTGGCGATAGGGTGCTCAGAATAACGCTCTAACATAGCTGCCATATCTAGCACTTGCGCTTTTGTGTATTGCTTATCGAGTATATCTACTTCATCTAGGCTAAATTTACCTTGAGTAAGTGTGCCTGTTTTATCAAAGGCAAATAACGTAATTTGTGAGAGTGTTTCGAGCACATGCGCTTGTTTTATTAATACGCCTTTACGGGTCAAGGTTGCAACCGCGCATGTAAGTGCGGTTGGTATGGCTAAACTCAGGGCACATGGGCAGGTAGCAACTAAAACCGAAATGGTGATCCAAAATGCGTGTTCAGGGTCAATTTGGTACCAGCCAATAGCTGTAAGTGAAGCAAATATAAGCAGGCACGCTATAAACCATTGCGCAACTTTATCTGTAATTTCAACCAGTTTAGGGCGTTTAGTTAATGCGTTGTGTTGCAAGCGGATAATTTGATTTAAAAGGGTATTTTGGCCAATTTTATTAATTTTTATTTCAATAACGCCGTCGTGGTTAACGCAACCGGCGTAGACATTGTGACCGATAAATTTTGTAACGGGTTGGTGTTCGCCCGTCATCATTGATTCATCAACCGTAGTTTTACCCTTTATAAGCTCGCCGTCGGCAGGAATTGTTTCACCCGCTTTAATGAGTACTACGTCATTAAGTTTTAGTTTTTTGGCTACAATTATAAGTTCTTCACCACTGTCGTTAATGGTGCGGGCTGTTAATGGCAATAATTTTTGTAAGTTGGCAGTAAATTCGCTCGCTTTTAAACGCGCTCTAAATTCAAGGTACTTACCTAATAAAAGTAAAAAGGTAAACATGCACACAGATTCAAAATATACTTCGCCGACTTGCATAAATGTGGCGTAACAACTTGCGCCAAACGCACCAAAAATAGCCAGCGATACGGGTAAATCCATATTGAGCTGTTTTGCTTTTAAGCCATTTATGGCGTTGGTTAAAAAGGGCAGTGCGCTGTACAAAATAACCGGAGAGGCGAGTACTAAGCTAATCCATCTAAAATACTGCTCAAAATTGCTGTCCATCCCTGAAAACATGCCAAAGTACATGGCAAACGCAAACATCATAACTTGCATGGTCATTAAGCCTGCAACACCTAAGCGGCGAATATAGGCTTTGGCAGTTTGTTGCTTTTGTTGAGCTTCAATATCTGATTGAAATGGGTAGGCTTTATAACCAATTTTGGCTAAGGAAGTAATAATTTCACTCAATGGGGTGTTGGTTTTATCCCATTGGATCATCGCGCGGTTGGTGGATGTATTTACATCAACCCGTTTTACAGTCTTTAAGTTTAAGAGTTGTTTTTCGATAAGCCATGCACACGCTGCGCAGGTTATACCTTCAACACTCAACAATACCTCTGAGATATTGTCGTTAGTAGCTATAAATTCGTCTTGAATATCTTCGTTGTCATAACTTTTTATAAATGCGAGTTGCTCAGGTATCAGTTGCTCAACCTTGCCTGCGCGAACAGTTCGGTATTTATAATAATCAGTCATACCTTGATCAACAATATTTTGCGCAACTGCTTGGCAGCCAATGCAACACATTGGCTGGGCTATATCGTCAATTATAACGTTTGCGCTAAATCCGTTTGGCACACTTTCAAGGCAATGAAAGCAAGAGTGAGACATAGTGATGATTACTTATAGTTAGGAGTAACTAAAACGGTTTCAGCCGTCGGTAGAACAATGTTTTCTTTTAGTTTCCAGCTGCCATCAATTGGCTCAATAAATACAGAATATGCACCTGGCGTATACTTATCAAGTAATGCAGTAAATTCTTGATTGGCATTAGGTGTAAGTGTGGCCTCAAAGTCATGCGCTTTAATAGTACGGTGGTAAAACGAAAGTTTTAAAACATGCACGTTGCTACTGTCACCTTTTGTAAACTTAAAGCTTACACGCTCGTTGGTTACATTTAATTCGCCATGTAAGTAAAGTGCTTTTGCTTTTTCAAACTTAGTCAGTTCTAAGTTTATTGCTTTGCCTTTTTTGTAGTAGTCGTCAACAACCATATCTGGGCCGTTACCTATTGCCGTAATAAATAAGCTAATACAGCCAATAATGGCAACTAACGGAAAAAAGATTAAAAACCAAGGCCAAAAATTTTTATACCACGGAGTAGGTTGCATAGTGTCTCTAAAATTAGTTTAGGAAGCGTTATTTTATAGGAATTATACGTAAAAGACTAAAAAAAAGCCTCCGACTGGAGGCTTTTTTGATCTGGATTAATCTATTGAATTAAATAAATTAATTTATAAACATTTTATTAACCGTGTGCTTATTTATCTTGCGATAAACTGTAAACGTAGGCTGTTAATAAGTGAATCTTATCTTCACCTAAAATGTCTTTCCAAGCAGGCATTACACCAGCACGGCCGTGGTTAAGTGTTTCTTCAACAGCACGTTGAGAACCACCGTATAACCAAATGTTATCAGTCAGGTTAGGCGCGCCAAATGGTAGGTTATGTGCAACCGACCCTTTACCGTCAGCACCGTGACACGCGGCACACATTGCAAACTTAGCTTTACCTGCGGCAGCATCTTTTTGGTTAACAGTACGACCAGAAAGGCTCAGCACATGTGCAGTCATTTCTTTAACGCCTTGCTCACCAAGAGCATCGCCCCAAGCTGGCATTGCAGCTATACGACCATTAAGCAGTGTTTCTCTAATTTTGTCTGGTGTACCGCCATATAACCAATCTTTATCAGTTAGGTTAGGGAAGCCTGTTCCACCACGTGCATCAGAGCCGTGACATTGCGCACAGTTTTGTGAGAATAAACGCTGACCAATTTCGATGGCTAATTGACCATCTGTTTGTTCATGTTTGTCACCATTTTCAAGAGCAACTTGCTGCGCTGCGTCACCTTCAAACTTAGAATTAACTAAATCTAAAACCGGCACTTGTGCAAGTCGATTAAAAATAGGACCAAAGCGTTCTTCTGCAGCTTCATACTCTTTATCAAGTTTAACAAAACGACCTTCTGCTTTGGCCTCTGCAACTGCTTTTTTAGATTCAGCTAAAGACGTAATACCTTGGTTAGAGCTAGTCCATTTACCAAAACCTTCCCAGTTACCTAAACCTGGGAAAGCTGCAAGGTAATATACTGACCAAATAAAAGTTGCGAAAAACATGTAAGTCCACCATTTTGGTAGTGGATTATTTAGCTCTTCAATGCCGTCAAATTCATGTCCACAGCTTTCACCTTCTTTTACGCCAGCATAGTTTTTTAAGTTCCAAACTAATAGGCCAAAGATGATGCATAAGCATGCAAGGGTTAATACAATAACCCAAATACTCCAAAAGCTAGTCATTTTTCAGACTCCTTTTCCTCGTTAGAGAGTGTGTTGTTATGTTTTTTTTCATCTTCGAAAATGGCATTAGCAGCGCTATCAAAACGATTTTTGCTACGCTTGCTGTATGCCCATACAACAATCACAATAAACAATACTAAAATTACCAGAGTCAAAATGCCTCTGTATGTTCCGTAATCCATAATAATTTACTTCAAGTGGGTACCAAGTTGCTGTAAATACGCGATTAGAGCTTGGATTTCTGTTGCGCCTTCGCCGTTATTCATAGCGTTAACTTTTTCAACATCAGCTTTAAGTTCTTCGTCGCTGCCATAACCTAGGCCCGGGTGTTTAGGGTTTTCTGGGTTAATAGCAAAAGTATCACGGAAAATTTGTAGTTTTTTCAGAGTCAGGCTTGTATCTACCCTATCCTCTGCTAACCAAGGAAAACCTGGCATATTCGACTCAGGAACCACAGCACGTGGGTCAACTAAGTGAGCATAATGCCAATCGTCCGAGTAACGTTTACCAACGCGAGCAAGGTCAGGACCAGTACGTTTTGAACCCCATTGGAAAGGGTGATCCCATACTGATTCGCCTGCTACAGAGTAGTGACCGTAACGCTCAACTTCATCACGAAAAGGGCGGATCATTTGTGAGTGACAGTTATAACAACCTTCACGTACATATATGTCACGGCCTTCCATTTCTAAAGCATTAAGAGGGCGTAGGCCTTCTACTGGTTTAGTTGTGTCGTCTTGGAACATTAGCGGAGTAATTTCAACTAATGCACCAAAGCTGATAGCAAAAACAGTCAGAATAGCCATAAGGCCAACGTTCTTTTCTACTATTTCATGTTTGTTTTGTGAATTTTTATTGCTCATCATCTCACTCCGTTATGCTAATTGTGCTTGCGCGTCTAACTTCAGAGATTCTTTCTCAGCTGAAATTGTACGGAAAACGTTATAAGCCATAACTAACATGCCTGTTACGATGAATACACCGCCTACAAAACGCATAATGTAGAAAGGATGCGACGCTTCTAAAGACTGCACAAAGCTGTACATTAATGTACCGTCGGCATTTACCGCACGCCACATAAGACCTTGCATTACACCAGAGATCCACATTGCAACAATGTATAAAACAACGCCTACAGTGTGTAACCAGAAGTGGGTATTAACTAATTTGACGCTATACATACGACCTTGCGCAAATAACGCAGGAATTAAGTGGTAAATAGCACCAATTGAAATCATAGCAACCCAACCTAGTGCACCTGAGTGTACGTGGCCGATTGTCCAATCTGTGTAGTGAGATAACGCATTTACAGATTTAATTGCCATCATAGGGCCTTCGAACGTAGACATACCGTAGAAAGACAATGAAACAACTAAGAAGCGTAGTACTGGATCAGTACGCAGTTTATGCCATGCGCCTGATAGGGTCATAATGCCGTTAATCATACCACCCCAAGACGGTACGAATAGGATAATAGACATAACCATACCTAAACTTTGCGTCCAATCAGGAAGCGCAGTGTAGTGAAGGTGGTGAGGACCTGCCCAGATGTATAATGAAATTAATGCCCAAAAGTGAACTACCGATAAACGGTATGAGTAAACTGGGCGACCTGCTTGTTTTGGTACAAAGTAATACATCATACCCAAGAAACCAGCAGTTAATAGGAAACCTACAGCGTTATGACCGTACCACCACTGAACCATAGCATCTACCGCACCTGCGTAGATTGAGTATGATTTAGTTAACGACACAGGCACTGCCATGCTGTTTACAATGTGTAGTACTGCAACAGTAATAATAAAGCCAGCATAGAACCAGTTAGCAACATAAATGTGCGACACTTTACGCTTGATTAAAGTACCAAAGAATACAATAGCGTAAACAATCCAAACCACAGCGATTAAAATATCGATTGGCCATTCAAGTTCTGCGTATTCTTTTGAGCTAGTAATACCAAGTGGTAATGTAATTACTGCTAATACAATAACTAGCTGCCAGCCCCAAAATGAAAAGGCGGCGAGTTTGTCTGAGAAAAGACGCGTTTGGCAAGTACGTTGTACGACGTAATAAGACGTCGCAAACAGTGCACTAGTACCAAATGCGAAAATTACTGCGTTCGTGTGTAACGGACGTAGTCGAGAGTAAGTTAACCATGGTGTATCAAAGTTAAGTGCTGGCCAAGCTAATTGGGCAGCAATCAGAACCCCAATACTCATGCCAACGATGCCCCAAATCACTGTCATAATAGCGAATTGGCGTACAACCTTATAGTTATACTCAGTTTGTGATGCTACTGTTTGGCTCATTTTCTGGCTTCCGCTGCAATAAATGCGTTTAGAAATGAATTACCCACTATTAAAAGTGGGGCCTACTATTTTTCTCAAGCGTGTTACCTAAAACTTTCAATACATGAAAACTTCAGAAAAAAACTTGAGAAACCCTTATTTTTTGCGGGTGAAATGATAAATTTTTTGGCCTAAAAAAGATAGGTCAATTACATAAAATTATGACATCAATCAAACTTTGTGAGCTTGTTGTTTATTTTTTGATACAGTTTGTGCCTAATTTGGCCTAATAGTAACACTCGCACTTGTTATTTACAGTCACGATTATTAGTATTTGCTTTTCTTTAGTGCGAAATTGTTATGCTTATATATAGGTTAAGTTTATTCACTGTGGTGTTTTTTTTATTAACAGCGTGTGATTTTTCTAAAAATACAGATGAAAAATTTCTTAAAAATGCCCAGTGCGAAGCCAATTTGCCTTGTACTTTTTCAAATGATGTTAAAGTATGGTTAAGCGAGAAAACCCTTTCCCCCGAAACCCCATTTACTATCTTTAGTGACTTACCTGCAAACGTTACAATTGAAGATGCCAAGCTTAAAGGCATCACTATGTACATGGGTTACATTCCCCAAAAATTTAAAAAACATAATGATCTTTGGCAAAGTAATACTATGGTTGGTATTTGTTCAGAGCAAAATATGCTTTGGAATTTAGAACTAACCGTTAAAGATAATGCCACCTCTGTAATACAAACACTCAATTACTCTTTTTACGTTACGTATTAAAGTTGCGACTACAAACTCTTGTATACAGCTTACATTTTTTATGTGAGTTCGTTTTCTTATACATACGATTATTTGAGTGACAAGATCAATAAAATTGCCTTTTTAGGTTTTAATACTGACAAAACTTCAATAGTGAATAAGTGCTCTCAAAAAGTTCAACTTTAATTACGACTGAATAAAAAAATCTAATCAAAAAACCTTCCAAAGAGGCTAAATAAGACTATTTAAGCATCAAGTATGCATAAATATGGTTATTAATTAACATTTAGTTTTGCGGTTTTAATAATGTGCTGTGATTAAGTTGTTAATTTGTCTGTTTTTGGTACGTAGCTCAGTTAATTACATTTGATTACAAAGTGAATCACTTTGGTTTCAGGTGTGTTTCTAATGTTTCCTTGTCTTTTCAAGGCATTGTTTTTAAGGTGTATTTATTAATTAACACTGAAACATAATGTAACCTATGTACCTACTATGGTTATTCCATTTTATTTCTTGATATAAATTGAGCTGCCGTTAAGTTTTCGTTCAGTTAAAAGCGCCTAAGTTGCCCACCTGACTCACTATTCTAATAAAAAGTGAGCATTACCAATAAAGGTAAATTTCCAACAAGTAGGGTTCTTTCATGAAAAAATCAACTCTTGGTTTAGCTGTAATCGCAGCATTTCCAATGTTCTCAAGTGTGCAAGTTCTTGCTGCTGAAGACTCAGCACAAGCAATCGAAAAAATTCAAGTAACGGGTTCTCGCATTAAGCGCGCAGATATGGAAACCGCTAGCCCAGTTACTATTATCGGTGCTGACGATATTGCTGCTTCAGGCGCAGTATCAGTAGATTCTGTACTACAAAAAATGACCGCTACAGGCGGCGCAATGACAAACCCAGGTATCAATAATGGTTCTGGTGGTAATGCATCAATTGATTTACGTGGTTTAGGTTCACAACGTACTTTAGTACTTGTAAACGGCCGCCGTATGATCAACTCAGGTACAGGCGCAGCTTCTACAGTTGATTTAAATACTATCCCAGTATCTATGATCAAGCATATTGAAGTACTTAAAGATGGCGCATCTGCTGTTTATGGTACTGATGCTGTTGCGGGTGTTGTAAATATTATCTTAAAAGATAACTTTGAAGGCCTAGACCTTAATGTTAAATCAGCAATCACTACTGAAGGTGACGCAGATGAAACGTCTTTTGATATTACAATGGGTGGTAACTTCGGTCGTGGTAACGTTGTAATCGGTTTGCAGTACACAGACCGTGGCGATGCTTCTCAGGCTGATCGTAGCTTTTCTGATTGTCCATTAACTGAAGATGGCGATGGCAGTGCTCCGTACTGTTCTGGTTCTTCTTATACTCCTAATGGCCATGTTTGGTCAGGTGATGAATCTTTACAAGGTCAAGCTGATAATGGTTGGCACGACTTTGGTACTAGTGATGCTTACAACTATTCGCAATCTAGCTACTTATACACGCCAATGCGTCGTTTAAACCTTACAGGTATTGGTAGTTTTGATTTAACTGATGACACGCGTTTATACTCTGAATTTACATACTCAAAACGTTGGTCAGAGCAGCAATTAGCACCTCAACCAGTATGGTTCGACTTTGACTACGCTGAGTGGATGGGTGATTCTTTAATCGACCAAAATATTAATTACGGTGATGAAGTTTCTTACGGCCGTCGTATGGTTGACACTGGTACACGTGATTCATCTCAAGTAGTTGATACAGTTCGTTCTGTTATCGGTGCTGCAGGTTATTTAGATAACGGTTTAGAGTGGGATACATCAGTAATTTTTGGTCGTAATGACTCAGTAGATCGCTTAAGCAACCTTCACAATATGGGTTCAATTCAAAGCGAAATTGAAGCTGGTAACTTTAACCCACTTTCACAAGCTTCATGGTCAAGCAGTAGCTTTAGTGATTATGTTTACACTGAGCAAAACTCAGGCGGCAGTCAATTATTTATGATTACAGCTGCGCTTTCTGGTGAGTTAATGGAAGTACCTGCGGGCTTTGTAGGTTTTGCTGCAGGTCTTGAACGCCGTGAAGAAAAAGCGTGGTACACACCAGATTCGATCACTTCACAAGGTCTTGCAAATGATCCACGCGTTGATGCAACAAGCGGTCGTTTTGATGTAAACGAAGCATACCTTGAGCTGGCTATTCCTTTAGTTGCAGATGCTTATCTTGCACAAAATGTAGAATTAAGCGCTGCGATCCGTGCTTTTGATTACAGCACATTTGGTTCTGATGAAACGTGGAAACTTGGTTTAACTTGGCGTGTAAACGACGAATTAATGCTTCGTGGTGTTCGTTCTACAGCTTTCCGTGCTCCTACAGTTGCTGAGCTATACTCAGGTGACTCTCCATCTTATGAGCAAGTTAGCTTCACCGGTGCACAAGATCAGGCTGAAGTAACCGTTGGTGGTAATGACCAGTTAACACCTGAATTAGCTGATACAGTTACCGTTGGTGTAGTTTACGAACCAGAATGGTTTGAAGGTTTCTCAATGACGTTAGATTACTACGACATTGAAATCGAAAACGCTATTGCTACAGTAAACAACCAATACATTGTTGATTCATGTCTTGCAACAGATGGCTCTTTAGCGAATCAATCAACAGCACTTTGTAGTTCAGCAAATATCGATTTTAACCAAAGCACAGGTCGTATCGCGTTTAATAACCAACTACAAAACGTAGGTTATGAGCAAACAAAAGGTTATGACCTAAACTTAAATTACAAATTTGATTTAGCTGGCCTTGCTTGGAATACGTCATTAGATGTTACTTACCTTGACGAGTACACTGTTGATGTTATTGAATCAAGCATTGATTACGCTGGTTTAATTACTTCTGGTATAGGTGGTTATGCTGACGTAAAAGCAAACTTTGAGCTAGATGTTAAAGGTGATGCTTGGTCTGCTAACTACAAAGCACGTTACATTGCAGGAATGGATAGCTACAGCTGTTTAGGTAAAGAATCTACATGTTATGCACCAACAACACCATCTGTTGTTTACCATGATGTGAGCGGTTCTTACTTTATCAGTGACATGGTTTCGTTAACTGCAGGTGTAAATAACTTATTCGATAAGCAACCACCATACTACTCAGGTAACAACGATTCTAATACTGACCCGTACACATATGATGTACTTGGCCGTCGTGTATTTGCTGGTGTAAACGTTAAATTTTAACCAGCACATTAATCTTATTAAGGCTCAGTATTTACTGAGCCTTTTTTATTGAACAAAATAAAGGAGGCAAGTACACTAAAACGATATTTTAGAAGGAGAACTAATTGTTAAAACAAGATGAAAACTTATCTTTTGTCATTGAACCAGAACTAACTCCTCGTTCTGAACAGCGCATAGATCTGTATTTTTCTATCCCTAATGAAATGGGGATCAATCCGCAAACACTTACCGAAGAATCTTACTTTAATAACCACTTTAAATCACACCTAGCGTATAACGCTAACAATATACACTTGCCTTTAGTGCGAAGCCGTTTTGTTAGTAAAAACAAAGGTGAGCAACAAGATTACCGGCAAAACCTTAATTTATTTTGTTACCAAGTACGTTTAGCCCTTGATGCCGATATAAAAGACGCGTTAAAAATTGATGAAGCCGAAGACTTTTATAAACGTGCTAAAGAGGTATATGAGCAAAGCGAAGGGCTTTTAAAAAAGCTGCGTCGCTACACACCAGATGACGAAAAACTACTGCCATTTTTTACCAATGCTGATAACTATTTAAGTTGGCATGTTGAGCAATCTTTTTTAAAGCTTTTAGATGAAGGCCCACGTAGTAGCGATTATGCAAAAGAGCGTAACGATTTACTGCAGTTTTGTAAAAGCGAAAATACGTATCGAGCAGAGAAAAGCTACAACTCTGAAACAACCATGCAAGACGCAAATCGAATAACAAATAAAATGCGCTTGTTACAACGCTTAATTGAGCACGGCGTAATATTACAGCGTCAAACGCGGTTTCTTAACAGCTACCTTAAGCGATTAGTTAAAGGCACTGTTACAGCCGTTATCATGGCATTTGTGATGGTTGTAATACTCAATGCTCGCTCAACGTTTACGGAAGTCACCGCGACGCTTATTTTAATTTTAGGGGTTATTTACGGGCTACGTGAAATATTTAAAGAAGATATTACACGTATGATTTGGCGAGCCATTGTACAAGGGCGACCTAAGTGGCGATTTAGTTTTAAAAATAGTATTACCAAAGACAAAGTAGCGAGTCAGTTAATTTGGCTTGAATACATGCGCTTTAAAAAAATACCTAAAGAAGTGAAATCTATTTTTTCAAAACGTCGTCAACAAAATAAACAAGCTGCGCAGTGGTTACACTTTGCAAGTGAGACACGTGTTAGTGCGAAAGAATTTTTGCCCGGCTACGATACACTACAGCACACGCTACAATTTAATCTTGCACCATTTGCACGTTATTTAAAACGTGGTGAAGGGAAGCTATATCATTTAGACAGTAATAAAATTTCTAAGCAGGCTGTAGAAAGGCGTTATCAATTAAACATGGTACTTGTGCTAACTGAGGAAGATAAAACACTTTATCAACGCTATAAAATAACGTTAAATCGCAGTAAAATCGTTAATATTGAGCTTATCTACTCCAAAAAATGAGTTTAATTAATTTTAAAAGGGGCTGATACAATAAGCCCCTAATATTTGGTCACTTTATTTATTAGCTAAGCCATGTTTGCTATATAAAGTTACTTTGTCTGATACTAGCGTGATCTCGATATTTTTTGCTTCATCGCCCCATACACAGTTAGTATGTAGTGTCTTTTCAACACAGTTATCAGCACTGCCTAAAATAGTTTCAACTTCAGTCTTATCCATGCCTACTTTAATTTTTTCATAATTTTCAAGACTTACCTTAGAACAAGCCGCAAGGCTTAATGTAGCTGCGATGATAAGGAGTTTGTTCATTGTTATATCCTACTTAATATTAATGTTTGAATTTTCTGATCTGGACAATCATGCCCATTCGTGGATGGTCAAAGTAATGTACTTCACCACTAATTACACGTCTAAACTGAGAAAAACGGGCTGACTCTATATCGCCGTTTTCTAGCTTTTGACTAATATCAAAATTAGCTGTTATGTATAAATAATGTCGTAAATGTATTTTAAATAAACCGTCTAGTTCCCATTCTGCTTTTGATTGATCTGGGTCGTTAAATAGCGCCGGTTGTGAATTTAATAAACTTACAAAATCAGGGTTTGAATAGCTAGGTGTTACATTGGGTTCATTTTTAAGATGCTTACCCGCTATTAAATGCATGCTTGGGGCGCGTGACTTGCTTGCGCCTTCAAAGCGCCAGCCAGTATGTAGAATAGGTGTTAAGCCTTTGCGGTCCAGTTGCCTATATTGCGCTTTAAATTGCAGCTGTTGCGGCGCTAATAAATAGGTTTGCTGCATATCATCTTTAGCGGGTGCTAAAGGCGTTACAGGTAGCTCATCGTAGCTTTGTAGGTAGTCAATACTGTTGTCACATACACCCGATTGCGGGTTTGAATTAACTAATGAATCAGTAAAAGTGCGTTTTTGAAAACGCTCATCGCCATCTATGCAGGCCTGCATTGCTTGTTCAGTGTAAAGAGGGGTCAGTAAGTCTAGCGTATTTTTATCTTCAATAGCTTTGTGCTTAAGGCTAAAGTCTTCTTGTAAATACGGGGCAGGGCGCTGTTTAAATACAAGCACCTCAACCTCAAACCAGCGTTCTGCAAATGCAGTGCTGCTAAATAAGCAGCATAAAACAATAAGCGATTTTTTTAGCAACATTAATGGCTAACCTTTTTTTCGAAATCTGCAATCATTGCAGTGACCATTTTTAAGCGTTCGCGGGCATTTGCCTCACTAATTGCAAAGCGCAGTTTATTTGCGCCATCCATTTTGTACACCTTAGGTGCACTTTGTATCAAGCCAATGATGAAGCTAGGGTTAACCTTGGTATCTTGGCTAAACTCAAAGTAACCACCTTTTGGGTTTGCCTCAATTTTAGTTATACCTAAACTACTAGCTTTCATTTTTAATAATTGTAGGCTAAATAGGTTTTTAGCAGCATCAGGTAGTAAACCAAAGCGGTCTATTAGTTCTACCTGAAGTTCATCCATATCATCAAGGTTAGCACAACTTGCAATGCGCTTATACATACCCAAGCGTGCATTAACATCGTGTATGTAGTCATCAGGTAATAATGCAGCCAGCTTTAAATCTACTTCGGTTTGTTTTTGAAGTAGGTTTTCAAGCGTTGGCTCTTTACCTTCGCGCAGCGCATTTACGGCTTGTTCGAGCATTTCCATATACAAACTAAAGCCGATGGTTTGCATTTGGCCTGATTGATCATCGCCAAGTAGCTCACCCGCACCACGAATTTCTAAGTCATGTGTAGCGAGGGCAAAACCTGCACCTAAGTCCTCTAATGATTCAATTGCTTGTAAGCGTTTACTCGCATCTTTAGAAAGGGCTTTAGGGTCACCTGTTAGTAGGTAGGCATACGCTTGATGGTGGCTTCGACCAACTCGTCCACGTAATTGGTGTAACTGGGCAAGGCCGAGTTTATCTGCTCTGTCCATGATAATGGTATTAGCCGTAGGCACATCAATACCGGTTTCGATAATCGTGGTACATACCAGCACGTTGTATTTTTGATGGTAAAAGTCAGTCATTATTTGCTCAAGCTCTTGCTCGCGCATTTGGCCATGGGCTGTAGTCACACTGGCTTCAGGTACCCATTCACTAATTTCTTGTGCAACACGCTCGATAGTTTCTACGTTGTTATGTAAAAAGTAAACTTGGCCACCGCGTTTAATTTCTCGCAGTACCGCTTCGCGTATTAGTTCTACATCGCGTTGGCGTACAAAGGTTTTTACCGCTAAACGTTTAGCCGGTGGCGTTGCGATTATCGATAAATCGCGCATGCCGCTCATGGCCATGTTGAGTGTACGAGGTATTGGCGTTGCAGTCAGTGTGAGTATGTCTACATCGGCGCGCAGTGCTTTAATTTTCTCTTTTTGGCGAACACCAAAGCGATGCTCTTCATCAACAATTAACAAGCCTAAATCGTTAAATTTAATGTCTTGTTGAATAAGTTTATGCGTGCCAATAACTATATCGAGCTTACCATTGGCCATTTTTTCAAGTGTGTCTTTTTGCTCTTTAGTGGAGTTAAAGCGCGAAAGCACACCTACTTCAATAGGAAAATCAGCAAAACGGTCTTTAAAGTTTTCATAGTGTTGTTGAGCGAGCAAGGTGGTGGGCACTAAAATGGCTACCTGCTTATCATCGTTAACTGCTACAAAAGCAGCGCGCATGGCCACTTCTGTTTTACCAAAGCCTACGTCACCACACACTAAACGATCCATCGCTTGTTTTGATTGCATATCACCTAATACGGCTTCTATGGCGTTGCGCTGATCGTCAGTTTCTTCAAACGGAAAGCTATCGCTAAATTGTCGATATGCGGGGGCATCTAGAGTAAATTTATTACCAGGTTTTGCTTGGCGCTGAGCATAAATGTCGAGTAATTCTGCGGCTACATCGCGAACTTTTTCAGCAGCACGTTTTTTTGCTTTTTCCCATGCATCTGAGCCAAGCTTATGCAGTGGGGCGCTGGCTTCTTCACCGCCAGAGTAACGACTCAGCATATGCAATGCAGATACTGGCACGTACAATTTAGCTTCACTTGCGTAAGTAATCGTAACAAACTCAGTAACTACACCTGCAGCATCAATTGTTTGCAACCCCTGATAACGGCCAACACCGTGATCAAGATGCACAACAGGTTGACCTTCTTTAAGCTCGGCTAAATTACGAATTAGCGCATCTTGGCTGGCTTCGTACTTGTGCTTGCGGCGTCTGCGCTGAGATACTTTTATGCCAAGCAGTTCTTGCTCGGTAATAATAGAAAGGCTTGGTTTAGTGCCAAGTACTACACTTTGCTCGAGCGGGCTTACTATTAAGCCTACGTCACTTGCACTTTTAATAAATTGTTCGAGTGTTTCAAATTCTTTAAATTTTAAACCGCTTGGTTTTAAAATGCTCAGCAATGATTCGCGACGACCGTCCGATTCAACACTGAGTAATATGCGGCCTTTTTTCTTTTTTTGCTCTGCTACATAATTTATAAACGCGCCATAAGGTTCATGCTGTTTATGATCAATTCGAATGGCAGGCAGCTCGCTAACGCTTAAGTTTTTATTGCCTGCTTTAGTACCAAGCTTTGCAAGGGATAATCTAATACGTGCAAAATTGCCTAAATTAGAAAACAGCTCTTCAATTGGCTGATAAAGCGCATTGGGTTCTAGTAATGGACGAAGTGGGTCAACTCTGCGGTTTTCATAGCGTACATTTACATCGTGCCAAAAGTTATCTGCCGCGTGCTCTAAATCACCCAGCTGCATAACGGTTGTTGTATCTGGCAGGTAGTCAAAAATAGTCGCGAGCTTTTCAAAAAACAACGGCATGTAGTATTCAATACCTGCAGGCCAGTTACCTTTGCTTACTTGCATGTATACTGAATCTTGCTGCGAGCTTGCGCCAAATTTTTCACGGTAGCTTATTCTAAAGCGTTCAATATCAGCGTCGTTAGTAGGAAATTCATGCGCTGGAAGTAGCTCAATTTTATCTACTTTTTCATCAGAGCGCTGTGTTTCTACATCAAATAAGCGAATGGTATCGAGTTCGTCATCAAAAAAGTCGAGTCTAAATGGGTGTGGGCTACCCATTGGGTATAAGTCAACGATAGAGCCGCGTATAGCGTATTCGCCATGCTCCATTACTTGTTGAACATTTAAATAACCAGCTTGCTCTAAGTTGTCACGAAAGTTATGTGTGTCTAGTTTGTCGCCTACTTTAAAGTTTATTGTTGAACCGTAAATAAATGAGGCCGGGGCTGTGCGCAACATTAAAGTAGATACAGGCACAATTAACACACTTTGTTGTTCTTTTTTTAAGGTGTTTAAAGTGGCCAAACGGGCTGAAATAATATCTTGATGGGGAGAAAAATGATCGTATGGCAGAGTTTCCCAATCAGGAAATACCATGACCGGGTTATCGGGTAATAAATATTCTAACTCTGTTTCAAGGCGCAGTGCACTTGGTGTATCCGGCGTAACAATTAAGACTAAGTTATCTTGTTGTTTAACGCCTTCAGCAATGGCAATACTTAAACCACTTCCGCTTAGCTGGCCCCATTGAATTTTATCTTTTTGAGATTTTACCCAAGGCAAGGCTGCCCATTGCTCAAACGCCATTTATTACTCCATTTATAGTTGGCTCTTAGCAAGTAAGAGCCATCTTGAGTTAAGTTTACTTAGTCTCGGTATATTTTTGTTAGGTCTTTATAGTGATCAATTCGTCTATCACGTAAGAAAGGCCAGATACGTCTTACGTTTTCTGAGCGTTTTTGATCAATTTCTACTACTAAAATTTGCTCATCAGTATTATTCGCCTCTGCTAATAGTTCACCTTGTGGGCCTGAAATAAACGAATTGCCCCAAAACGAAATACCATCGCTTTGCGCACTAGGGTCACTTTCATGGCCAACGCGGTTACAGCTAATTACCGGCACGCCATTGGCAACAGCATGGGCACGCTGGCTAATAACCCACGCATCTTTTTGACGAGTTTGCTCAGCAATGTCGTCGTTAGGATCCCAACCGATAGCGGTTGGGTAAATTAATACCTCAGCGCCAGCCATTGCCATCAAACGTGCAGCTTCAGGAAACCATTGATCCCAACATACTAGCACGCCTAATTTACCCGCCGAGGTTTGAATAGGCTCAAAACCGATATCACCTGGGGTAAAGTAAAATTTTTCGTAAAAACCTGGATCATCAGGAATATGCATTTTGCGGTATTTACCTGCAATACTGCCGTCTTGCTCTAATACAACTGCAGTATTGTGATAAAGGCCCGTAGCGCGTTTTTCAAATAAAGACGCGACAATAACAATGCTTAGCTCTTTAGCAAGCTCACCTAAGGCATTACTGCTAGGGCCTGGAATGGTTTCGGCTAAATCAAATACGTCAACATTTTCGGTTTGGCAAAAATAGAGGCTTCGGTGTAGCTCTTGGAGTACAACCAGTTTTGCACCTTTTTGAGCGGCTTCACGAATGGCACTTATTGATTTTGCCATATTGTCCTTTGCGTTATCGGTATTGCTTTGTTGCACTAACGCAACGGTTAATTTTGCAGGGCTTGTCATTGTGCTGCTCCAGCTAAAAATCCACGAGGTAATTGCATTGTAATACAGTGCAGGCTGCCAAATTGTTCAATAATTGGTTGGCAATTTACGCCAATAATAGTGTGTTGTGGGTATGCTTTTTGAACTTGTGCAAGAGCACGTTCATCATTGGCATCATTATACGTTGGCACAAGCACAGCATTATTAATAATTAAGTAGTTAGCGTAGGTAGCCGGTAAGCGTGTTTGCTCATCGTCATAAGCGGCTTTTGGCCACGGTAACTCAATTAAGTTATATGGGGTGTTATCGGCAGTTTTAAAGGTTTTTAGTTGTTTTTCCATCGCATCAAGTGCGCTAAAATGCTCATCAGTTTTATCGTCACACTGCACATATACAAGGGTATTATTTGGTGCAAAACGCACTAAGGTATCAATGTGGCTGTCGGTGTCATCGCCCGCTAAATAGCCATGTTCAACCCATAAAAAACTCGTCGCGCCTAAGTGCTCTTTCAAAAGTGCTTCAATATCATTTGGGTTTAAATCAGGGTTACGGTTTTTATTAAGCAAACACTCACTGGTTGTTAGCAACACACCGTGCTCGTTTATTTCAATACCGCCACCTTCAAGTACCATATCGAGCGCTTGATATTGGTTGTTTGTGCTACTTAGCTCTTTTACCAAAGTACGATTAATTTGATTGTCTAATGTGCTTTCAAACTTATTGCCCCAACCATTAAAAGTAAAATCATATACTTTTAATTGTTCTGTTGAATCAATAGCGGCGCAAGTAAGCGGACCATGATCGCGCGCCCAGGTATCGTTAGTAGGCGTTACTACAAAATGAACACGATTAAGAGAGACGTTAGCACTATTTAGTAATGCTGTAATATGCACTTTTAAGGCACTGTTATGCGCCACAATAACAAGCTGTTGCTGCGTTGTTATGTGTTTAGCAAGTTCAATATATACAGGTTCTACACGCGTTAAGTTGTCGGCCCAATCGGTGTCTTTGTGAGGCCATGTAAGCATAACAGCGTCTTGCTCGGCCCATTCTGGTAAAAGTCTAAAGTTCATGAATTTTATATACTAATTAAGATGGCGCTAGTTTAGCATTTTACATAAAGATGTCAGCTAATTATCACTGTTTAGGTCGCCTTGGTTTTGATCAAGTTCTTGACGTTTTTTAAGTTGGCGGGTTTGAGCATGTAAACTCGCTCTAACAATAAGTTCTTGGTCAGTGGTTCTAATTGCGGTAAAGAGCATAGTGTATTGGTAGTGTTCGCTATCTTGTTTTTCTACTGCCACAACTTCGGTGTAACAATAAACCGCAGAGGCCTCGTGGTGCAAAAACAGTTTGGTTCTAAATGCTTGGCCAATTGAGTGTACTTCAGGTGATGTAAAACGAATACCGCCACCGCCGTAGCTATCACATTGTATTGCGTTATCTTGGGCTTGTTCTGAGGCCAAAATATGGCTCATTATTAAATCTATTTTACGTGACTGCGCTTGTAAAAAAGTAGCTAGCTCTTGTGCTATATCGCCTAAGTTACGCAGTGGGCGTAACGAGCTTTGTTCAAGCTCACTTACTTCATTTGCTAATCTAAATAATGGGGGAATGTCGTCTTCAAGCTCAAGCTGCGATTTAGGAACTTGTCCGTTTGATACGGGGAATAAATTTACTCTTATACTTTCATTAATTTGAAAGTACTGCTCAAACTCACCTAATCTTTCACTATTCATTATGTTCTCCACCACGTATTTATTTAATAGTAGCGTTGTGAGTACTAAATTGCTAGCAGATAAAATAACGCATAGCGGTCTAAATGCTTTGTTTACATTCGATTTTTAGCATACTGATTATGAAAATAAATACACTAAGACATATTTAGGGTTAGTTATAAAAAAGCGGCCAATGTCATCCTAACATTGGCCGCTTGGGTATTGATTCATCAGCGTGTACTTATTTAAGTAGAGCGGCTAATTCATGTAAATCTTTCACAACGTGATCTGGTTTTTTAGCTAATGGGTAAAGTGCTTTACCTGGGCGTGCTATAAAAGTGGTTTGTAAGCCAGCTTCTTTTGCACCAGCAACATCCCAACCATGGGCTGCAACCATCATTGCTTCATTTGGTGCTACGTTTAGCTTTTTAAGTACCCACTCATACGCACGTAAGTCTGGTTTGTAAATTTTAATATCTTCAATGCTGTAACGCGCATCAAAGTAAGACATTAAACCAGCGCTTTCAAACTGTGCCTTTACACCTTTGTTTGAAGAGTTTGTAAGGCTTACTAACTTATAGCCCTGTGCTTTGAGTTTTGCCAGTCCTTCTTTAACATCGCTGTGTGGAGGAAGCGTTAAAAGAGGCGTAACAATAGCTGTTTTAGCTTGTTCACTTGTAATATCAATGTTGTTGTTTTGAGCAACCATAAGAAGTGACGCCACACCGATTTGCCCAAAGTCGTGATAACTACCGCTTACTGTATCTACTAAAGAATGATGCAGCATAGTTGAAAACCACAGTGGTAATAAATCTTCACGTCCGCCTAGCGCTTTACCAATAGAGGTACGCATTGACGTTAAATCAAGTAGGGTTTCGTTTACATCAAAAATAAGCACTTTAGGTTTTGCTTGTTCATTTGGTTCATCAGCGACTGCATAACCAGATACAAGGCTTGTGCCCACAAGTAGTGAAAGAGTAAGTGTTTTTAACGATTTTAAAATAGACATTAATTATTCTCCGATTCAAGTGCTGTCATAACATCAATAGGTTCTGCGCGTAGGGTGTAATCTTCGCTTAAAAATGCGTATGTAATTACACCTTCTTGGTTTATCACATAGGTGGCCGGTAGCGGTAATTTAAAGCTTTTATCGCCGTAGTAGTGTTCAAAATCAATACCAAATTGTGTGTATAACGCTTGAATACGCTCATCAAGTGTAAACAATAAACCAAATTGCTCAGCTACTTTATTGCTCACATCGCAAAGCACGTCAAATTCAAGGTCGTTTTTTTGTGCAGTTGAGAGAGTTTCATCAGGAAGTTGTGGTGATATTGCGACTAACTGAGCACTTTGAGTTTTAAATTGTGGTAAGTAGTCGTTAAGTGCTTTTAGTTCTAAATTACAATATGGGCACCAGCCACCACGGTAAAAGCTAATAATTACCGGGCCTTTTTTTAATAAATCTGCAAGCTCAATGTTTTCGCCGTTATGGTTGGCTAAGCTAAAGTTTTCTACTTTTTGACCAATTTGCAATGCATTGTCTTTAATATGCTGTGCAATTAGCTCTTCGTTTGTAGTGTTCATTAGTGCCAAAACGTCAGCTGGCAATTTGGCATCTTTTTGTACGTTATAGGCATCTATTTGCGCTTTTAAACTCATGATTGAACCTCAATAATTAGACTATTTGCAATTATAGTGTTTTATATATTTAAATAAATATTGCAATACTGAAAGCTTCATTCGAAAATATTAAACATTGAAAAGTGCACAATGGCATCTTTATGTATAATTTAAGCGACCTAGAAACATTTATAGCTGTTGTTGAAAATAAGGGCGTGCTTGCTGCTGCCCGCGAGCAGCGTTTATCGCCTGCAACGGTGAGCCATCGCTTAAGTAAACTAGAGCGTGAGCTTGCTACAGTACTTGTTTTTAGAGATAGCAGGCGAGTACGGTTATCTCCCGCAGGTGAAATATTTTATACGCGTGTGGGGGCTATAATAGAAGCCCTTCACGATGCTGAACATAGTATTGGCGCGCGCAGCTCATCGGTGAGTGGTTTACTACGCGTGACCATGCCGCCTTGGGTTTTTTCAAAATACGTAATGCCTAAACTCAATGAGTTTGAGCAAGCTTACCCTGAACTAAAGCTTGATTTTTTAATAACGGATCATTTTGTAAATGTAGTTGATGACGCGCAAGATGTTGCAATTAGGGTGGGAAAATTAAATGACTCAGGATTACTTTCTCGTAAAATCGTAAACAATAGTCGCATACTGTGTGCAGCCCCTAGCTATATAGAAAAGTACGGCATGCCTGAAAATTTAACGCAATTGAGTGAGCATTATTGGGTTTGCCTGCCGTGGCAACGCCAGTTAAAGCTTTTTGACGAACACAAAAAAATACATACCTTTAATGCTAAAACTCGTTTTACTATTTCAAACTCTGATAATATGACACAAGCTGCCATTGCAGGTCATGGTATTGCTATTAAATCAAAAATAGCGATTAATGAAGATCTTAAAAACGGTATTTTGGTTGAAGTTATGCCTGGGGTAATGGCACAAGATGATGCACCGGTTTGGTTTTTACGTCCGCAAAATAGTTTAACAACCCGCAAAACCGATGTATTTTATGATTTTATGAAATCACTATTTTTGAGCTGCGAATAAGCGTTTAAATGAGCGTTTTACTCCAGTTAAAAACAAATAACCAGTAAGCTCTGCAAGCAAGGCAACAATTATGGCTGCAACAATGGCGGCTATAATAGAGTCTTTTTTCAAAATGATTTGACCTTCAAAGCGTTGCCATACTTGTTGTTTTATATCGCTCATGCCACTGATCATAGTAAATATATACGGAGATTTCTCAAACCTATTTACGGCTATCTGTAAATCTTGCTGTCGCTCGTAAAGAGTACTGATATTACTTGCCCCTTTGTTCACAATTTCATCATCAATATTTTGATAGTGTCTTATTAGCTTATTTAAATCATTATTGAAATACTTAGCTGCATCGCTTTTAAAAGGCGCAACGGCATTATTAGCTTCAATTAACTGGGCTGCTAATGCTTGGCCAAAGTCACTTACAAATGCAGGAATTTGCACTCCAAGTAGTAAACCGAATGCAAAGAAACTAAGTCGTATATAATCTAAAAGTTTACTCATTTATCTTCCTATGCATTTAAATAACCCAGAATTAACATTTGAGCTTGTTTTTATGTCAAAAACTCGTAATCTATTGGGGCGTGTTAACCTTTGTGGATTGAACCCAAAGGGCAGCGCATGTTTGGCATTTATGCTGCGTTATGCACCTATTTATGGGGAATAACCACACTACATAGGCTCTGCCTTGCCTAAATACCAAACGTACTGCTGCAAATTCAACCACGAAAGGCCAACACGCCCTAATAATAAAAATAACAACAGGTGGATGTTAAGGATGACGAAAAAAGTAAAGTTCACGTCAACATTTGTTGATATTTCTAAACAGCTCAAACGTTTTGTATCGCGCATTGTTCAACCCGACGATGTAGAAGATATTGTGCAAGAAACCTTTGTAAAAAGCTATGAAGCTGATTTAAAACAAGACATCCAGTTTACCCGTAGTTATATGCTAAAAACAGCAAAACATCTAGCACTCAACCATATAGCTAAGTGGGACAATAAATTTAATGATTCGTTAGAAAACGATAACGAATTGCCCGTATTACTCAAATCAATGAAGCTCGAAGACGAATACACATCTAAAGAGCGTTTTTTACTTTTTTGTAGAGCTACTGAGCAACTAAGCTCATCGATTCGTAAATGCTTTATATTAAAAAAAGTTTACGGTATGAGCCAAAAAGAGATAGCAGACCAAATGCAGTTAAGCCAAAGCACTGTTGAAAAACACATTGCCAAAGGATTGTTACAAACCATGTTATACATGCGTGAACATGAGCAAATCCCTCAAACGAACCCTAAAGCTCAGGCACATCCTATATCAGTTAAGAGGGTCGCAGAATGAGTAATGTTCATCAATTTAATTCAAAAGATTTAATCTTAGAAAAGTCATGTGATTGGATAAGCGCGATTGATCGTGGTTTAACTGATGATGAAAAAGAGCAATTTAAATTATGGATGATGCAAAGCACTGCACATCAAGACTCTATATACGAGCTTGCTCAGCTTTGGGATGAGCTTTCAGTATTAAACGAATTAAGTCATTTATTTCCTCAGCGCAACAATACTAAAACATCAAAAAACAAGTGGATGTTTTCTTATTCAATTGCAGCGAGTTTGTTTGCAGCGTTAATGGTATGCAGCTACTTATTAATTAACTTAGAAAATGGCTACAACCAAGAGCTAGCAAAAGTTAATTACACTAAAATTTACAAAACAAAAGTAGGTGAGCAAGCAACGTATGTATTGCCAGATGGCACCATAGTGCAGCTTAATACTAATAGCTTACTAGAAGTTGCTTATAGTAAAGGTCGCAGGCAGTTATTACTTAGTCGTGGAGAAGGGCGCTTTAATGTAGCAAAAGATGCCACGCGTCCATTTAGTGTTATGGCAGGAGATAAAAGTTTTACCGCGTTAGGCACGGTATTTAATGTACAACGCAATACTTCATCAGATTTAGAACTGGTGGTTACTGAAGGCAAAGTGATGATCACTGACCCAAGTGTAGCGGTTGATGCAAATGACTTTAAAGATTATCAACTTGCAGATAATAGCACGAAAAAAATTCGTCAAATTAATGCCAATATTGTTACCTCAGGCGAAAAAGCAGTTATTGAGCAAAGTGTTACAAAACCAATTACGCAGCTTTCAATGAACGACGTACAACGCGATTTGGCATGGCAAAACGGGATGCTTATTTTTAATGGAGAAGAGCTAAGCGATGCTTTAAATGAAGTAAGCCGCTATACAGCCACACGTTTTGAGCTTTCATCAGCTGAGCTTGCCAGTATTAAAGTGGCTGGAGTATTCAAAGCCGGTGACGTTGAAGGTTTACTAGAAAGTTTACAAACTAACTTTTCGATTGATCATGAGCGTTTAGGTGAGCATGTAGTAACGCTAAAACACCATACAGAATCATAAGTAGACGTTATGCTAATCAAACTAATGTTAGGTAAAGTTGCATCAATAAAGATTGAACGTAAAAAAAACATTAAAAAAAAGAAACAAACCCATAGAGGATTTTTGTTTGTCAGCTGTTTATATAAGTTGCGCAGTAACCAAACGCATTTATTGAGTGGATTTAGTGTGCTTGCACCGGCTATTTTTAGTTTAAGTGTACAAGCAGCAACACAAACCACTGGGCAAATGGTGCAATTTGATATAAAAGCGCAGCGAGCAGACAAAGCCTTAATTGAATATGCTAAACAAACAGAGCAAACCGTGGTGTTTTCTTATGAGTTGGCAAAGCAGTATGACGCAAATTCAGTTTATGGATTTTACACTCAGCTAGATGCTCTAGAGGCATTATTAGGTGGGACTGAGCTCGATGCGGTTGTTGATCAAAATGGTTTACTGAGTATAAAACTCAAACAAATCAACAGGAATGATAACAACATGATGAAGCTTTCAGCGGTCAGTGCAGCAGTATTACCAGCTTTACTTGCAGTAAATTCGCAAGGTGTAAACGCAGCAGAAGAAGTCGCTCAAGAAAAAATTGAAAAAATCGCTATTGTCGGTAGCCGTGTAGCAGGACGTTCAGTTGAAGATTTACCCGTTCCAGTAGATATCCTAAGTGCAGAAGCGCTTGAAAATACAGGCCAAACAGAAGTTGGTCGTATGCTACAGTCTATCGCCCCTTCATTTAACTTTTCAAGCTCTGCAATTAGTGACGGTACTGATGCTTTAAGACCTGCGACACTTCGCGGTTTGGGCCCCGATCAAACATTGGTGTTAATTAACGGCAAACGTCGTCATCAAGCAAGTATTATTCATATTAATGGCTCTGTTGGGCGTGGTACCGCAGGTACTGACATGAATGCAATTCCAGCTTCTGCAATTAAACGCATTGAAGTATTACGTGATGGCGCTGCTGCTCAGTATGGTTCTGATGCAATTGCAGGTGTTATTAATATTGTGCTCAAAGATGGTAGCGAAGGTGGCAAAGCGGCTATTAACTACGGTCAATATTCTGAAGGCGATGGCGAAACCATTAACCTTGATTTTAATAAAGGCTTTGCGCTAGGTGATGACGGTTATTTAAATACAACTATCAATTACCGTGACCGTGCACCGACTAACCGTGCCGGTTTACATGGCTCTTGTCAGTTTTATGGTTGTACAGAACTAAGTGACGGCACTTTACTTGCTGGCGATCCGCGTGAGCTGACAGCCGATCGTGATACCTTTAGAATTGGTGATGCTGATTCTCAGCAGTTTGGTTTAACAATTAATACCGGTTACGAGTTAGGTGATGGTGAGCTTTACGGCTTTATTACTTACTCAACACGCGAAAATGAGTCGGCTGCATTTTTCCGTCATAATGCAAATGCAGGCGGTAACCCAGTACTACAAGATAACGATGCGACGATTCCGCTAGGTTTCTTACCAAAAATCAACACAACTATCGATGATATCTCGTACAACTTTGGTTATAAAACTGAATTTGATAACGATGCAAGCCTTGATTTATCTTACACCTATGGTGAGAACAGCATTGATTACACTACAAGTGACACTATCAATGCCTCATACGCTAACTTTTTACGTTATGACCAAGGTTTAAGTGCAGCTGATATTCGTACAACTATTCCACGTGAAGCGTACGCTTACGGTATGGAATTATCACTGCAAACAATCAATATTGATTTTACGCAAAACTTTGATGATTATTCGTTAGCGATGGGTGCTGAAATACGTACTGATGAATACCGTATTTTAGAAGGTAATGAATATGCGTACCGCGATTACGATACATTAAATGGTGTAAGTATTTACAGCGGTTTAAGTGGCGGTGTTGGCTCTGAAGATGCATCGGGTGGTTCACAAGGTTTTGGTGGTTCATCACCTGCGTCTTCAGTGGATGAGTCACGTGATGTAATTTCATTTTACGTAGATGCAGAAGCTTATGTAATTGAAGATGTGATTTTATCTGGTGCACTTCGCTACGATAACTACAAAGGTTTTGGCGATACAGTAAACTTTAAACTTGCTGGTAACTGGTCTATAACCGACGATATTTCATTACGTGGTGCATTAAGCTCAGGATTTAGAGCGCCTTCAATGCAGCAGCTTTACTTTAATAACGTAAGCACACAATTTGTTGTTGATACTAATGGTAATTTAGTTGCAGAAGAAGTTGGTACATTTAGAAATGATTCAACACTTGCGCAAAGTTTAGGTATTCCAAAACTTAAAGAAGAAAAATCACAAAACCGTAGTTTAGGTATTGTGTATAACGTTACCGATAATATTAATGTAACCGTTGATTACTACTCGATTGATATTGACGACCGTATTGTAATTAGTGATCGCTTAGGTAAAGGGTTATCTACAAGCCTTGATGCAGCACTAAATAGTGCAGGTGCTGGCGTAGGGCAGTTTTTCTTAAATGGTGCTGATACAGAAACTCGTGGTGTTGATTTTGTAGCAACGTGGAACACTGAAGGTTTAGGCGGCACGCTTGATTTTACACTTGCAGCTAACTTTACCAAAACAGATGTTGTATCGTTGTTCTCTCCTGCTGGCTCAAGCCTTGAGACAGTAAAAGTAGAAGATATATTCTCAGCTGAAGACATCTCTATTATAGAAGAGTGGCAACCAGAGGACCGTATTAACTTAAGTGCGCTTTATCAACGTGATGATTGGACTGTTAACCTGTCACTTAATCGTTTTGGTGAATACACAGTAGAAGATGGCGGTCGTCAAACGTATGGTGCAGAAATTTTAACTGACGTTAAAGTTAACTACTTCGTTACTGAAGATTTATCAGTAAATATTGGTGCAAATAACTTGTTCGATGTTTACCCAGATAAAAATGAAATAGGTAACTCTCGCTCAGGTACTATTGTGGATGCTAGTGGCAACACAGTAATAAGTAGCTCAGGTGTGTTTGACTACTCACGTCGTTCGGCTCCATTTGGATTTAACGGTGCTTACTACTACGTAGGTGCAGAATACCGTTTTTAATTAATAACCTCCCTTTTGTTATTTAACTCAAAGGGCCGTAAGGCCCTTTTTTTGGTTTTAACTTGGGCTGATTTTATTTAGAAATCAAACTTATTGGATAATCATCGTATTGCTTAATATTATTCATTACATTCATTAAAGTATTATGTGTACTGTTTTCGTCTGCAGTTATAAGTACCGAACTTATTTCATATTCAGCCGCGAACATAGCTAAATTAGTCGCAACTTGCTCTAAATCAATTAACCTCCCAGAAAAATATACTCCGTTACTTTCATCAATTCTAAATAAAGCATTTTTAACAGGCTTATCTATTTGAGGGCTGTCGAGTGGTCGGTTTAATTCAATAGCCACAGGTTTTACAAAAGATGTAGTTACAATAAAGAAAATTAGTAATATGAACACTATGTCTAACATCGGGGTCATATCTACATCAGCATCATTTTGCAGTTTGGTTAGTTTGCTTTTCATATTGGACCTTATTTTTAATTAAATGCTGCGGCGCCACAGCAAGGTTTTAGGTACCTATTAACAAAATTAGCACAGTAAAAATAAAGCGTGGTTAAATAAATATTCTAATAACATTAAATATTTGTACTAATTATGTATTTAAAATGTGGTGAAATAAGGCGGTGTTAATACCGTTCTGCTTATATATGGGGTCTATTTAGCATCGTTATAATGTAATGCAATTTGTTAAATTGCTTAAAAAACTATGTAGATTGGTATTAGAGGCAATAAAAAACCCAGCTCGAGGCTGGGTTCTAGTTATGCGCTATGTCAGCTTAATGCTTTTGCATACGGCTCATTTCTGCATGGCAGCTTTGCATTGTTAATAATGTTTTAGCCAGTGCAGCTTCGCAGTCAGCTGGTTGCGGTTTATCCATTGCTGCTTTAATTTCTTCAAGGGTTTTATCTTCTACCTCTTCAAGCTCTTTTACATACGTGCTGTCGTTGTGTGAGGTGAAAGTAGTCAATAGGGCTGTGTACGCACGTCGTGCTTCAACTGCGAAAGATGAGCCATCTTCGCGTTCGCCTTTTTCATTAATTGCATATGGCTGCAAGCGCTCAACACTCACTTTTCGGGCATCTATCATACGCTGAAAAAGTGCACCAATAGCAGGGTCTTCAACTTTTTCCTGTGCTTTTTGATAAAAATCGATGCCGCTGTTCATAACTTGAATGATGTCAGTAATATGATTTACTTCTGATCCTTGATGGGTGTTCATAATGACCTCTTTAATTAAATGAATGTATAGTTCAATTTAATAAAAGCAATGTATGTTCCAAGTTTTAATGATTATGTAGTTATTTGATTTTATTGGTTTAATTTTATCTCAGTAGGGTGCTAAGTTAACAGGCAAAAAATTAACCTAGCAATTTTTACATTATATTGTGTAATAAAGTTATTTTAGCTCTTCAGCTACTTCAGCTACTTTTTGACGTAACCAAATGTGACTCGCATCGCGATGTAACAGTGGGCTCCAAATCATATCAAGCTCAAAAGGAGGAATTGGAAATGGTGGCTCTAAAATTTTAAGCCCCGGATCATCTAAATATATATTTGCGGCTTTTGAAGGAAGGGTCGCAATCAAATTTTTCTCTTTAGCTAAATGAATTGCTACATGGTAGTTACGCGTAAAAGTGGCAATATTACGATGCTTACCAAAGTGAGCAAGTGCTTCGTCAACCCAGCCAAGTTTTTGCACATCTTTAGGGTCCATGCCCACACCTACACCAAAACCTGTTTTACTCACCCATATATGGCGTGCTTTTAAATAGCTGTCGAGGCTAAAGTTTTCAATTATAGGGTTATCGGCTTTTACTAAGCAGCAAAAACTATCTTTCCAAATACGTTTATGATGAAAAGACTGCGGTAAGTTTTCAAAACGGTTGATTGCCATATCTACTTTACCGTTTTCTACATCATGAAAGGTGACATCACTTGGTGTGAGTATATCTAAAGTAGTATCGGGGGCTTCTTCGTGCAATTTACTTAAAAGCTTTGGTGCTAATGTACTTGCAGCGTAATCACTGGCCATTATTCTAAACACACGCTTACTTTGGCTTGCCTCAAATTCTCGATTAGGTGCTAGAGTTTCTTCAAGGGTCATTAAAATGCCACGAATAACGGGTTGTAACTCCAAAGCACGCTCGGTAGGTACCATACCATCGCTGGTACGAACTAAAATAGGGTCGTTAAATAAGTTACGAAGACGTTTAAGGCCATTACTCATTGCAGGTTGCGTTATACTCAATTGATTAGCAGCGCGTGTTACGTTGCATTCTCGCAGCAATGTATCGAGGTAAACGAGTAAATTTAAATCTATTTTGCTTATATTCATTGTGTGTGTCCTTTAGCGCTTACCAGTGGTGAATAAAGCGCTGTGCTGTCGGGTATGGGTAAATATGACTTACCTGACCATTTTTTATATTTTGTTGTGCCTGCTTCCAAAAGCTAACATCTATAAGCTCAGGATGAGTGCTGAGTAAAAACTTTTTATACATAGGGTTTGGCATTACAAATGTACAAAGTTGCTCAGGAAATACGTCCTGTGGTGCAACAGAGTAACTTTGTTCATCCATTAAATAGTCGTCATAGCTCTTTGCTTTTGGTAATGCTCTAAAGTTCATATCGGTTAGGTATTGAACTTCATCGTAATCGTAAAAAATAATACGTTTGTGCTTACTTACACCAAAGTTTTTTAAGAGCATATCACCGGGGAATATATTAACAGCAATCATTTCTTTTAGGGCTTGCCCATATTCTTCAATCGCGTCGGCGGCACTTTCTTCATCAGCATTTTCTAAAAACAAGTTAAGAGGTGTCATGCGCCGTTCAATATACAAATGCTTGATGATCAACCAATCGCCCTCAATTATCATTGATGAGCCAATTGTTTTATGTAATTGCGCAAGTAAATTACTATCAAAACGCGCTAAAGGAAATACGACGTTAGAATACTCTATGGTATCGGCCATTCTGCCAACACGATCATGATTTTTTACCAGTTGATAACGCTTTAATACGGTATCACGGCCAAAGGGTTTACTCTCACCAAATTTGTCTTTTATTACTTTAAAAACATAGCCAAATGAGGGGAGGGTAAATACCATCATCACCATACCGGGAGTCCCCGGTGCAATTGTAAACTCATCACTAGAGTGAGATAAGTGATTTAAAAACTCTCGGTAAAACTCAGTTTTCCCCTGTTTATGAAAACCCACTGCATTATAGAGCTCAGCAAGTGTTTTGTTTGGCATAAGTTGATTTAAAAACCGGACAAGTGCTGAAGGTGCATGAGTCTCTACCATAAAGTAGGCGCGGGCAAAGCCAAAAATAACACGCATTTGAGATGACTTAGTTAAAAGTGCATCTAGATATAATCCGTTATCTTCATCGTGTAATACAGCGATTATAAAGGGCTGAACCCCACTTTTTGAAACAACACGACCAACAATATAGGCTGCTTTATTTCGATAAAAAGGCGTGTGTAAAATATCAAAGCGCATTTGCCAAGGTTGGTGATGTGTATCGGGGGCTTGTTTATAAAAAGCTTTAACAAGGAGGCGAATATCACGCTCTAAATTTACAAATGGGGCCTTAAAATCAAAATGACTAATAATGCGTTTTATTGTTGGTTTGAGGCCATCAACTACAGGAAAGTATGTTCTATATTCTGCCTCTACAGGCACTGAAGGAGCATCTTTTAAGGTTGCTTCTACAAATATAAAGTCATTATGAAAATAGCGCCTATGGTACAGCCGGCAAAATACAGAGTTATAAAAAGTTTCGGCGAGCTCTGCTTGGGGATGAAAACATAAAAAATGCTGGTATATCTTTTTAACTTCAAGCCATAGGCTTTCATCGAGTTGTTCGGTTGGGGTTTCTTTTTTTAACGCTTGCGTGGTTTCGTTAACACGATCATCATAATAGCTGATACGCAAACGGCTGATATCATTAATTGCTTGCCAATCTTTTTTTGCAAAGGCAAGAGGGGCTTTGGCTGTTGTTTTTTGAAATAACTGATAGTGCCTTTTAAAACCCGTTAAAATTAATTCAGCAATATGGCGAGGTTGCATTTGCACTCCTTAAAAGTCCCTAGAGTTTATACTCTATTGTGTTAAGGGTATGTTATTTTAAGTTTAAAACCAAGCTAAATGTTACTTACTAACTAAGAGTAACTTATTGGAATTGAGCTATCTTTTTTTCGAGAATTTTAATTTGTTTAGTCACAGCCGATACGTTTTTCTTATATGTTTTATTGATTATTTTTAGTTTTTTAGTAATGTCTTTAGTAATACGCTTTTTATCATCAATGGCTAAGATATGATTTAACCGCTCTTGTTGTTTGTATTCAGCACGCTCTTTATTACGATCAAGTATTGTTAGTTTATGGTTATTACTGCGAAGCTCTGCCTGTAAGGCAGATAGAAGCCTTTCACGCTCAAGTTCGTTTAGTTGTTTAGTGTAGTCAACCTTAGGACCAGAATACTGATTACCCGTTGTGTTAACTTTATAAGTCGTTGCTTCGTCGTCACACGGCAGTTGAGAAAAGACAGTGCCTTTTTCTGTTACACATTTGTAGTAAGTGGTATCGCTAAAGCTAAAAAAACTGATAAGTAAAAAGCTAGAATGGAGAATATAATGAGAAGTTTTAAACATACTTGTCATCCTTGGTTTTTATATCTAACAACAATATAAAACTATAACCTAGCTTGGTGGTATATCAAGCTAGGTTAGGATAACTGTTATTGGGTAAAGGTTTTGAGCTTTTTAATACTCTGTACTAAAAATGGTATATCTAAACCTTGTTCAATAGAAAAACCTTCAGCGGCGGAAATGTTTTTAAAGTTACCATCTGAATCTATTAAGGTAATCCTATCTTTTTTATAGGCTATAACAACACCCTGAGAGTAGTTCACGCCCATATCGTCTTTTTTCTTGTATAGATTAACGCCTAGCATTGTTTGCTTGGCAATAGCTTTACAATTTAAATATTGCCCAACGCTTGTTGCAATTAAATCGCTAGGTTGAATTAGCCCATCTACTTTAGAAATACGTTTGTCAGAGCTGTATAAAGTTGAGGTTGTTACTACTTCTTGCTTGTTATTGGCAAGACTAAAAGCAAAAACCTGTGTTTCATCATCTCGAACAGTAGGGGTATCACTCGCTTTAATTACTCGAATAGCACTAGAGCTATGTGCTTGATCATTAATAAAGCTTAGTTCTTCAATGCCAGTTACTTCAATGCTACGGCGCTGACTTTGCCAAACTGGGAGTGTCTGCTCGGTTAAAATTGCTGCTTTATAAAAAGCGGGTAAACCATACACTAAGCTAAATAACGTATCGTCATGATTTGTTGGCTGTAAAAACTGCTCTGTTTTGTGCATGTTTTTATTCTCGGCAACAAACTTTTCGAGTTGTTGTTGAGTTTCAAATACAAATATATCTACATTGGCTTGTGTGTAGTCCTCGCATTTTTCAAGCGGGCTTGGTATTTGATAACTAATATTTTGGTTATTAATTTTTACGTTGTGTGCTTGCTCGTAGCTTTCTATATCTAGCAGATCATTTTTAGCTAACAAGCTTTTAGCAGTAGTAGGGTATGAAAGTGGCAAAACATTATCTTGTTTTGTTACGTCAAAGTTTAAATTGGCGTCAGCCCAAATATGAATACTGTGGCTAAGCGAAAAACACACGATTAAAAAAGAAATTGCGTAACGTGCAAATTTATATTGCTTTAAACGCTCAAGGTGGTGCCATGTGTAATTACTAACAAGTAGCTGAAAGCCTAAAATAACAACAACAATACCACTGGCTAAAATGGTTGTTAAAGCAGGAGAGCTTGTTAAACGATGCCACAACAATGAAATGATCTCAGGTAAGGCAGATATACTTAGGTGATAACCTAAATTAACATACACATAAGCATCAAGAGTAAGCAATGATGCGCCTACAGTGGCTATAACAGCGGCCATGCCGCGAATGTGTCGTGGGTAGGGGAATACTAAACTAAGCGGAAATACCGTCAGCACAAACGCTAAAAAGGCTATAAAACTAGTGTGGCTTAGCCAAGTAACTAGCATATAGGTAATGCCTAAAAAGCTTGTAGGTGGCGAGTCTGCAAATAAATAGCTTAAGCTAATAAGTAGGGCTAAGCCGATATTGGCAAAGGTAAACCAATGCCCCCAACTTAGCAGCTGACTCGCTTTTGATGAAAATTGATTGTGCTGCGATAAATTCATAAATTTTATTTAACCGACTGCGCGAGCGCTTTTGCAAAATTCTCGGTTACAGCTTGTCTTTTCCCTGTTGGTACATGCTCTTTTAAGATATGCGTGATAGAATTTCCTAAACACATAAGACTTAAATCAACCGGCGCATTGTGTTTAGTTAGCACATCAATAAGCTGATCGACGATTTGTTCTACTTCTTCATTAGAGTATTTTGATAAGATTGGCATTAGTTGGTTCAATAAAATAGTTATATTCTCGTATTTTAACACTAGAGGCGTGAAAAACAAAGATGACAACAGACGTTAAAAAATTAGTCGTTCACTATGTAGACAAAAAAGACGACGATACGCAAATTCACCTTCGAAATGATGAGATGGTAATTAACGATAAAGTAGCCGTTTTTATCGAACAATTACATCATGCATACAATGGTAAACCTGGTAAAGGTTATTGTGCTTTCAGTGGTGACAAAAACAGTGTTGTAGCATCTGCAATGCAAAGTTACCGTAATGATGAGTTAGGCTTTTGGCATATGACCGAGCAAGCCTCAACGGTTTTAAAAGAAGAGCTTGATAAGTATGCATTTAGTGAAACAGGCTATTTAGTATTTTGTCATTACCAGTACGTTGCAACTGATTACATGCTAATTGCGATGATTAACATCAAAGAGCATTATTCTATGACCTCAGAGCTTGATTTAGCCGCTTCTCGTCATTTAGACATATCACGCATGCAACTTGCTGCTCGTATCGATTTAACAGCGTGGGATACACAAGCTGACGACAACCGTTATATTTCATTTATAAAAGGGCGAGCTGGACGTAAAGTTGCTGACTTTTTCTTAGACTTTTTAGGTTGTGAAGAGGGTATTGATTCAAAACAGCAAAGCCAAGTAATGCTTAGCGCAGTAGAGGATTATTTATCTGAGCAACAATTTGATAAATCAGAAAAAGACGATTTACGTAAACAAGTTTTTGACTACTGTAATGACTGTGTGACAACTGGTGAAGATGCCAGCGTAAGAGAGCTATCTGCAACGCTTACAAAAGGCGATGACAGCCCGTTTGATAGTTTTTGTAAAGAACAAAGCTATGACTTAGAAGAAACTTTTCCTGTTGATAAGAAAACCGTAACCAGCATGGTTAAGTTCTCAGGTCTTGGTGGTGGTGTGAGTGTAAGCTTTGAACGTAAACACTTAGGTGAGCGCGTAACTTACAACGAGGCAACTGACACGCTTGTAATTAAAGGTATTCCGCCAAACTTAAAAGATCAGTTACAACGTTTTATGGAAAGTGAAAGCGAGTAAATTTCACAAGTAAAAAGCAGATTTAAGAGCGCGGTATTTATATCGCGCTTTTTTGTATCGGTATATAAATTCGTTGCATCGGAAAAAAAACCTTAAAGATTTATTTCACATAGAGAAGTGAAAGAGGAGTAAATGAGAAAACACAAGTCATGCTTTATTGACAGGCTTAGCCTTATTACTACCTCTAAAAGCGCAGCATCTCTTAACCTCTTTGTGAAAAAATTACTTTTTACGGGCTTTGTGCCCGTCACGCCAACAAGTTGTGCGTCTACAGGTTAATTTTATTCACGGTGTTAAATTTGGCTGTAGTAGTGAAGCTTGCTTACGCGAGAAGCAACGCTTCTGTTTATTTAATTTCTTTGCTAATAAAACCACTTAAAGATCTATTGCACAAAGAGAAGAGAAAGAGAAGTAAATGAGAAAACACAAGTCGTGCTTTATTAACAAGACTTAGCCTTATTACTACCTCTAAAAGCGCAGCGTCTCTTAACCTCTTTGTGAAAAAATTACTTTTTACGGGCGTGAAGTCATTTTTCTGATTATTCAAATCATATGAACAAAAAAGCCCCGCTATTTATTAAATAGCGGGGCTTTTTAATGAATGTTAGTTATTAATCAACACTCATTGTTTTAGTCATTGCAGAGCTTGCACGACCAGCAGGTTTGATTGAACCTGCACGTAAACCACTGTCTGGAACTAGTTCACGTTTATCGTGAGCCATTGCTACAGACGTATGCTTCACTTCGCTATCAGCTACAGGAGTAGGTTGTGCCATTGGCGCACTTGCTGACCCTTGAGTAACCGCTGTTTTTACATGCGGTGCTGATTTTTCAGTTTTCAATTTTGCTTCAACTTTAGCAGGCTCTTCAGTGGCTACTGGTGTTTCAACTTTAGCAGGCTCTTCAGTTACTACTGGCGTTTCAACTTTAGCTGGCTCTTCAGTTGCTACTGGCGTTTCAACTTTAGCTGGCT
>NZ_JACJFC010000022.1:48065-73821 GCF_014164385.1 Pseudoalteromonas sp. SG43-3 | reverse complement strand
AATCATTTTAAGTGTTTGTTTTTATTTGTTTTTAATTTTAATTTTATCTTGGATTAATTAACATATTTACAATTTGTACTCTTTTGTTACTCTCTGTATGCATTTTGTTTAAAGTGCTAAAATAATTATAAACTTTACAGGGATAAGAATATGAAAAATATATTCAAAAAAAATCTTACAGCAATAGCGGTTCTTGCTTCTCTCGGGGTTACTCTCCCAGCAGCTGCATCTGATGTTGTAGGGTCTATTAATAATATTTCTACTACTGCAGGGTATACAGTAAAAGTCAAAAACCCAGCAACAGGGTTAGAAAGAACACTAAGTATTTCTGATGATGGATCTTTTCGTTTTGCATCTTTACCTTCTGGTAGTTATCAAATACAAATTATAAAAAATGGTGCTGTTGTTGCAGAAGATAACGTTCGAGTTTCGTTAGGAGCAAATGCAAGAGCCAGTTTTGATTTAGCTCAAGTTAGTGACTCTGGGCCTGAAGTAATCCAAGTATTAGGTGCTCGTATATCTTCAATTGATTTAACTACAGCTGATTCGGGGTTAGTAATTACTGATGCTGAAATAGACCGTATGCCTATAAACAGAGACCTTACATCTGTTGCGCTATTAGCGCCAGGAGCGGTTAAAGGTGATAGTGCATTTGGAAACACCGCTTCTTTTGGTGGTTCATCGGTTGCTGAAAATGCATGTTATATAAACGGGTTAGAAGTTACTAATACTCGCCAAGGTCTTGGTTGTGGTGAAGTACCTTTCGAATTTTACGACCAATTTCAAGTTAAAACAGGCGGTTATTCCGCGAAGTTTGGTCGTGCAACCGGTGGTACTATTAATACAACTACTAAAAGTGGTACAAATGAGTGGGAATTTGCGGCAGTCGTACAATTTCAACCTGACTCTTTACAAGAAGAGGGCAGCATCTCTCGTGGTAATAATGGCGCTGGCCAAATTTTCAGAGATGAAAGCCTAGATTCAGATAGCAAAACTGATGTAACGTTTTCTGCTGGTGGTCCACTAATCGAAGATACACTGTTTTTCTACGGCTTGATAAACCCAAGGGATACAGAATCTACATATACTTGGGGTGGAGATGAGTTCTCGCCAAATGATCAATACCGCAACGAATCAGCTTCTGGTGGTGATAATTTATTCTGGGGTGGTAAGCTTGATTGGGATATTAATGAAAACCACAGATTAAGCTACTTTGCGTACTCTAACCGTCGTGATATTGAGCGCTCTGTTTATGAATATGATAATGGGACAGTTGGAGATCGTATTGATGGCGCTCTTCTCAAGCGTGGTGGTGAAGCGCAAAGTTTAAGCTACACAGGTGTGTTAACTGAAAACTTAGTAGTGACGGCAATGGCTGGTAATATTAAGACAGAGTATGAAACACAATCTGAGAACTTAGTTTGTCCTTCAATTACAGATTCACGCGGCACAGCTAACCCAATTACAGGTTGTGGCGCAGGTGGTAGTTTTGGTGCTAATAATGATGAAAACACACAATACCGCTTAGATGTCGAGTATGTCTGGAATGATCATGAAATAACATTTGGTATAGATTATCAAGAGCGTAAGTCAGAAAATGTAAGTAGCCCAATTGGCGGGCATAGTTATGACTACAGAACTTTAGCGGATAATGGTAGTTGGCAAGCTGATAACGGTGCATTGACAAATAATACAGGAGCTGCGCTTGATTATGTAGAGGATCGTATCTTCGATGGTGGTGGTAGTTTTGAATCAGAATTAACCGCTTACTACATTGAAGATCAGTGGCAAGTAACTGATGATTTCTCTGTAAAAGTTGGCCTACGTATTGATGAATTTGATAGCTGGGGTACTACCGGTAAACTATTAACTAGTTTTGAAACGGATATAGCTCCTAGATTAGGTTTTACGTGGGATCCTACGGGTACTGGCGATACTAAGGTATATGGTACATATGGGCGTTATTACTTACCAGTTGCTAATAACACTATTTTTAGAGCTGCATCTGGTGTTAGTGATATCACGACAGCTTATACTTATACTGGTGTTGATTCACAAACTGGTGCCCCTACAGGGCTATCACCACTTGCGGACACGCTTGGGAGTGGCGGAGCTCAAAACTCACAGCAAGTAAGTGGCGTGCCTGTAATACCTGAAAAAGATATTTTCCAAGCTCAAGAGGCGGAACCATTTTCTAAAGATGAATATATTATAGGTATACAGCAAGCCTTAAATGATGAATATACAGTTGGTGTAAAAGGTATTTACCGTGAAGTTGCAACTGCACTAGATGATTACTGTGGACGATATGCATACCCATACTGTGTAATGATAAACCCAGGTGACTCTTCTAGTTGGTACAGCGATGGTTACTATTGGAATGGTACAGATTGGGGGGATTCATCTTTTGATAATGACGGAGTTCCAGATAGTGGTTCGTTAACTACTTATTCGGCGGATACGATAGGCTTACCTAAAGCAAATAATGAGTATACAGCAGTTGAGTTTAGCTTAGATTACAAGGCTGATACTATTCGTTACCAGTTTGGCTATACATGGGCTAGAAGTGTTGGTAACTTTGAAGGCGCTGTTAAATCAGATATTGGTCAAGCAGATGCTGGTATTACTCAAGACTTTGACTTCCCTGCTGTTATGGATGGTTCACAAGGCTATCAACCTAATGATAGACGCCATACATTTAAGTTCTTTGGTAGCTGGGAGCCTATGGAGGATCTAACCGTTGGCTGGAATGCAACCTTACAAAGTGGTCGTCCTAAAAGCTTATTTGGTCAAGGTTATCCGTCAAATGATCCAAATTTAAACGGTGGTTGGGGAGATACTTTTTACATCTACACTAACGAATGCCCTGATACAAACAGCAATGGCGAGTGTGAGCAAGATGAAAAAATCTATGAGAAGCACAGCCGTGGCACGAATGGTCGTACACCTTGGGTATTTAACTTAGATTTATCTGCCGCTTACGACTTTACTATCTCAGATATTGATATGAGAGCATCTGTTAATGTCTTTAACATTTTCAACTCACAAACTGAGTCGTCGTTGAATGAGCACTATGAGCAAAATGAAGGCGAAGTAAATGCTTATCATGATGCTGCGTACTCTTGGCAAACCCCGCGTTATGTTCGATTAGGTATCGAAGCTCGCTTCTGATATTACTAATTACCTCTACTAAAAACCCTTCTGAATAGAAGGGTTTTTTATTTTAAAATTACTTGTTTTTTAACGCTTAAGATTTAAAAAACTGCATTGATTTGGTTAAATCATTAGATAAGCGACTTAATTGCTGTGCATCTTGTAGCGTTGATTGAGCCGATGTTAGCGTTTGATCTGCTAAATTACTCACTTCTTGCGAATCATTTAATGCTTGTGTTGTTGCATTTGATTGCTGTTTAACACGCTCTGCAATTACTTCACCTTGATGTTTAATATCGCCCATACTTTGCTCTGCACTTTGCAATACTTCATTGGTTTGATTGGCTGCTTTTACTGATTGCTCCATTTTTTCAACACTTGAGCGCATTTTTTGCTGAGTGTCGTCAGATGCTTGTTGTAAAGAGCTAATAATTTGATGTATTTCTTGGGTTTGTGTTTGTGTACGCTGAGCAAGTGTTCTTACCTCATCAGCTACAACGGCAAATCCACGGCCATGCTCGCCGGCTCGCGCGGCTTCAATAGCGGCATTAAGTGCAAGCAAGTTTGTTTGATCGGCTATTTCACTGATCCCTTTACTTACTTTGCTAATTTCTTGGCTATCTTGTGCTAGTTTATCGAGCGCTTGTTGGCTCTCTGCAAATTCAATTTGGAGGTCTTGCATATATTTAGCAAGCTCCATTGTATTATCTGAACCTTGTTTCACATGAACTGCAGCATTTTGTGCGGTAAGCGTAGCTTGATGCGCTGACTCTTCAACTGCAAGTGCGTTTTGAGCCATATCGCTTAGTGCATTATAAATGGCATTGACTCGAATTTGCTGTTTTGAAACATCATTGCTTGTTTCGCTACTCGCATGTGATAGCGATTTAGTTGCGTCGCATAGCTCTTCTGTACTTGCTTTAACATCAAATAATAAATGTGAAAATGCATTAAGTAATGCATTGTAGCGCGATGCAATAATTCCCATTTCATCATTAGTGCTCGAATCGATAGTGGCATTTAAGTCGCCATTCGCGGCTCTATTAGCGGCATCAGCAAAGCGATTAATGGTATCAACAACTGCAAAATAAAAACCAATCATCAAATAAAATGCAAATAGCAAACTGATCAATGAAGCAGCTAAAACAAGATTTCGTGTCCACTGTTGAGTTTGTAGTTTTGCCTCAATAAGGCTCTCAAGGGTTGGAATGCTCTTACTAACAAGTTGATTAATACTGCTGTGAACATTGTTTGTTAGTTTAGTAAATTCTGATTGAGTTAATAGAATATCGTCTGGCTCAAGTAGTTTTTCATCTATCGCGTTTTTAAATGCACCCACAGCACTGTGTAAACTAGTTAAAGGAGGCATGAGCGCTTTGTTTACTGATTTATCTGCATTAGTGGCTACATTGAGTATTTTATCGAGTTGTTTTTCGTATAAAGGAAGTGACTTACTAAAATTTGAAAGTGCTATAAACGTATCGGGCGTAAAACGGTTACTAGCTAAAACAGTATTAGCGCTTTGCGCTGTTGAGTTTATTTGCATTATAAGTGCAGGAATTGGCGTGACTAAAGAGCGGTTTACATAAGCGCTTGCTAACTGACTGTCTAAGGCTAGATTTGATTGAATAGAAACAAGTTCAAGTACTTCATTTGCTTGTGTGTCTTTTATGTCAAAGCCGAGTGAGCGAGCTATTTTTATATTTTGATTCGTATCTCCCTGCATTTGATTTGAAAGTATAGCTCTGTAGCCTTTTAAGCCTTGCTGTTGCATTTTTGAAACAGTAATACTTTCACTTAATAACGAGACTAAAAAAAACAAACTAAGTGATAGAGGAACGAGTAAAATTCCAAACATTAAGCTGATTTTAGTTTTGTATTTTAAGTTTGCCATTAGCTGGATAGCGGGAAAAGAAAATTGGCGTAATCCTGACATAAGGCTCTCTTGTATTTTTTGTAATAGAGTAAAGGTGAATAGACCTTGTTATGCTTAATTATCATTCATTTATAGTACACTACAAATAAAAAAAGCCCTTTCGGGCTTTTTTCAATCTTTAGTCTTAATTACATACTTAAAAACAAGTGGTTACAAATGTATAAATAGTAATTTTTAGCTTAAAGTTTAGCAAACGAGCGTTCCGCTGCCGCTATTGTGTCTTTTACTTCTTGCTCAGTATGCGCAGCACATACAAAACCAGCCTCAAATGCTGATGGGGCAAGGTAAACGCCTTCTTCAAGCATGAGGTGGAAAAAACGTTTGAAGCGCTCTAGGTCACACTCAGTTGCTTGCTTGTATGTCGTTACTTTTTCAGCATCAGTAAAAAAGAATCCATACATGCCGCCCGCATAGTTAGTTGTTAGCGCAACACCGGCTTTTTTAGCACCAGCTTCAAAGCCTTCACAAATTGCTTTTGAAATAGCTTCTAACTTATCGTGAAGGCCAGGCTCACTTAATAGCTCAAGTGATTTTAAACCTGCAGCCATTGCAATAGGGTTACCAGAAAGAGTACCAGCTTGGTAAACTGGTCCTACAGGCGCAATGTAATCCATTATTTCAGTTTTACCACCAAACGCGCCAACTGGCATGCCGCCGCCAATTACTTTACCTAAACACGTAAGATCTGGTTTAATGTTGTAATAAGCTTGTGCACCGCCAAGTGCAACACGAAAGCCTGTCATTACTTCATCAAAAATAAGTACTGATTTATATTCGTCACACACATCACGCAAACCTTCTAAAAAGCCAGGCACTGGTGGAATACAGTTCATGTTACCGGCTACTGGCTCTACAATAATGCAGGCAATTTCGTCCGCGTATTTTGCAAAAATAGCTTTTACTTCATCTAGATTATTAAACGAAACTGTAAGTGTATGCTTAGCAAAGTCTTCAGGAATACCTGGAGAATTAGGCACACCCATTGTTAGCGCACCAGAACCTGCCTTAACTAATAACGAGTCAGCGTGACCGTGGTAACAACCTTCAAATTTTAATATTTTATCGCGACCGGTAAAGCCACGTGCTAAACGAATTGCACTCATTGTTGCTTCAGTGCCTGAGCTAACCATGCGTACTTTTTCGATTGATGGAACTAGCTCTTTTACTTTTTCAGCCATTAATATTTCGGCTTCAGTTGGTGCGCCATAGCTAAGGCCATTTTCTACAGCTTCGTGTACAGCTTGTTTAATTGCAGGGTGATTATGGCCCATGATCATAGGCCCCCAAGAGCCAACATAATCAATGTAACGATTACCGTCGGCATCAAATGTAAACGCGCCTTCTGCTTTTGTAATGAATAGTGGCGTACCGCCTACACCATTAAAAGCACGAACTGGTGAGTTTACGCCACCAGGAATAGAAGCTTGGGCGCGTTCAAATAAGTCTTGGCTAATTGTCATGAAAAATCCTATAAATTGTCACTTAAAAGGGGGTTAGCTGTCGCGTTTGCGGCTAAACCAAGGTACGTCTACTTCATACTTATCGACTTTGTTTTCTACGCCGAGTGTTAAAGCAAACAGTGCCATACGAATTAATACGCCATTTTGTACCTGGCGGAATATTGCTAAATTGTCGTTACTGTTTAAGTCGTTATCAAGCTCGTTGGCTTCTAAGCGACTGTCACGTGGAAGAGGATGCATTAATACAGAGTTAGGCTTACAGTGAGCGCTGTAAATAGATTGGCTAATCCTAAAACCGCCACGGTATTTATTTGCTTCTTCTTGCGATGGAAAACGCTCTTCTTGAATACGTGTTTGGTAAACAATATCGGCTGCTAAATTGCCTTCCATCTTATTTACTAGCTCAATTTTATGGCCAGCATTTTCTACTGCATCTAAAATGCTTGTTGGCATTTGTAAGCCGTCAGGCGCGACCATCGAAAACTTTACATTTTTATAATGGCACAATAGTTTAGATAAAGAATGCACTGTGCGGCCATACTTTAAATCGCCCACAAGCGCTATATGCATACCATCAATATTTTGACCAAAACGATGTAATTCGCGCTCAATGGTTAATAAGTCAAGTAATGCTTGAGTAGGGTGCTCATTTGGGCCGTCGCCGCCATTAATAACCGGCACAGTACAGCCGTCAGCAAATTCACTAACTGAGCCTGCATCAGGATGGCGCATAGCAACAGCGTCAGCATAAGCTGAAATAACGCGGGCGGTATCGTAAAGAGACTCACCTTTAGCAAGGGCTGAACTTTGCATACCTGTAGTTTCACGTACGCCACCGCCAAGTAAGTTAAAGGCGGTGCCAAAGCTAACTCGTGTACGAGTGCTCGGTTCAAAAAACAAATTAGCTAAAATAGCGCCTTCTAGCACCGTAGTTTGCTTTTGCTTTTTAGCATAAGGCTCCATTTTTTTTGCTACTGCAAAAATACGTTCAATGCAGTCTCTGTCTAGCTGATTTACAGACAGTATATGCTCACCTTGGAAACTTAACATGGGGTTATTCCTAATCAGTCAAATGGGCGCGATAATCCATAAATGGAGCACGCAATCGCGCGTGTTAAAGCAAGTATTGTAAATTGCAGCGAAGTTTAACATGCGCCGCAAAGCTTATAAATTAGGTTTTATTACCGCAAGTGCCACTATGATGAGCAACGCAATAACTGGGAGCTCATTAAAAATACGGTAAAAGCGGTCTGTCTTAGTGTTGCGGTCATGTTTAAAGTCATTTAATAACTTAAAACAGTAGCCGTGGTATATATATAATATGATCACCAGCACTAGCTTATAGTGCAACCACATACTGTATCTAAACCAATCACGACCATATTCAACAATGGTCAATACACCAAATACAGCGGTTAATACAGCAAATGGGGTAACGAAATAAAGTAGTCTGCGCTCCATAACTTTTAACATAGAGTTGCATGATCTTTCCTCGCTCATAGCGTGATATACAAATAATCGAGGCAAGTAAAAAATACCGGCAAACCACGCAATCATAAAAAATATGTGGAGTGTTTTATAAATCAATAATGCGCTCATAATAGTCCTTATTGTTTAAAGTAAGCTGTTACGAATGGTTAAAATATGATGAATTTGATCCCAGCGTAATAGCCCCATAATTTGTTGATTATCTAAAAGGTTATAAACGTAAAGCGCGCCACTTCTTTTATCTTTTAGGATATCGAAAGCATCGGCTAGGGTGGCCTGACTACTGATGCCCTGCAAGCTAATATAATTTATATTTATTGTTTCATTAGACATTAGCGTTAAATCGTATTCAGCGAGACGATAGCCATTTTCTTCGTCAAAAACAATTAACGGAGTTTGGCTATCCATGGCATCTAATGTGCTTTTTATTTGCACTTTGTCGTCAGAATAAAGCAATTTAAAGTCTTCATCCATATCATCCATTATCCCCACTTTTTGTAATGCTTCGGTAGCGGGAGATACATGGTACGGTAATCCCTGAAAATCTAGTTGCTGCAAAAATATGGAGCGATTTCCAAAAAACTGTAATGCTGTTACATAGGCCGTGGTGATCACAAGCATAGCTGGAACAATTATTTCAGGTGACGATGTAAGCTCCATGACCGTTGTTAAAGCAGCTAGTGGTGCATGCAATGTGGCGGCCATTAATCCGGCCATACCTAAAACTCCATAAGTACCCGCTATATCAGTGCCAGGACTAATAAACTGAGCAAAAAAAGCCATTAATGTACCAATTAATACGCCAAGTCCAATTACCGGACCAATTAAACCGCCCGGAATACCCAAACCGATAGCAAACAATGTAGCAAGTAGTTTAGCGATTAAAATAGTTGTGAGTAGCTTTACGTCATCAGGAGATTCAACCGCGATAGTTATTGCGCTCATACCAGAGCCCATAGCATGAGGCACTGCGTAAGCTATTAAGCTGGCAATGCACCCTGCAATTAATAAACGAGGGAACATACTTAAAGGTTTAAATGTTTTAATAATTAGCATTAAGTTTTGATTAAAGCTAAATGCAATTGCACCCAGCGCCATGCCGCATAATATTAAATAAGGGTAATGCCAACCACTCAATGGCGCTATGGTAATGAGCGCAAGCTCTGAGCCTTCACCAAAAACAAACTGTGTGGCCAGTGCGCCAGTAACAGCGGCAAGCATGATAGGTACAAATATATGTACTTTATATTCACGAAGTACCACTTCCATTACAAAAATAACGGCTGCAAGTGGAGTATTAAACGACGCGGCTATACCTGCCGCTACTCCACAACCACTTAGAGTACGCATGGCATTATGCGGTAAATGCAGCTTATCTGCCAAAATACTCGCCCCCGTTGCGCCCATATGCACGGAAGGCCCTTCTCGGCCAACTGAAAAACCGCTAATGAGAGCAAGTGCGCCACCAACAAATTGATTAACCGTATTGTATAAAGGCATTTGCCCGTAGTGACGTTTAATTCTGTGTATAACAAAGGGAATACCCAAGCGGTAATGTTTAAACCCAGTAAAGGCAGCAAACGTGGCTATTAGTAATGCAGCAACTAAAGGCATTAGTACACGTTCAAGTGTTGGTAGGGTAGTAAAGTCGTCAGGTGTTTCTAAAAATAAGCTTTGGAAAAACAGAATGGTTAAGCGAAATAAAATAATAAAAAATGCAGCAATTAATCCGGCAACTACGCCTAATAAGCATAATTGTACAGATGTTTTAGGTTTTGCCAGCCGACGCCTGAGTTGCTCAAGCCACATGCATAATTCCTCGCTGTATTTTTCAGCAGCATTTTAGCAAAAGAGTTTAGCTAAGTCCTTGTGATTTTGAAATTTTCGTAACTTATATTAACAATTTGCAGTGAAGATTAAGACCTATTGCCTATAACTAAAATATTTAATGAGTTTATAGCGTATAAAGGTCGCTTTTAGTTTGCTTAAGTATTATTTTAGCTAGTTAATGTTTGGCCACTTTTTTACTAATTTATAGATATAACTTAGAGGAAAGAGTTGTTTTACTATACTTGATTAAAACACTCGGGTATTAGATAATCACGCCATTGCGATATTGAGGGTTTTAAAATGTCTGAAGAATTACCAATTAAGTTCAGCGATGCAGCTGCTGTTCGTGTTAAACAGTTAATCGACGAAGAAGAAAACCCAGACTTAAAACTGCGTGTTTATGTAACAGGCGGTGGTTGTTCTGGTTTTCAATATGGTTTTACTTTTGATGAAAAAGCGAATCCTGGCGATTTAGAAATTGTAAAAAATGGTGTAACACTCGTTATTGATCCAATGAGCATTCAATATTTGGTTGATGGTGAGGTTGATTACACTGAAGGATTAGAAGGCGCACGCTTTTTTGTATCTAATCCAAATGCGACAACAACCTGTGGTTGTGGTGCAAGCTTTAGCGTTTAACAGCCAAACGCTAAATAGAATAAAGCCGCTTTTGCGGCTTTTTTAATGCCTACAAATCAGTTGGTGCGTATTCGGTAATTTGCATTATCAATACAAAAAAGCCGAGCACAAAGGCTGAAAACGCTAAAATATACATAAAGCCTTTTTTACCTTGTTTAATTGGTACGCCGTTGTGGCGCAAAAAAAAGTACCAACCTAAACACAACACGATAGGTAATAAAAAAAGAAGTCTGAACATTACTTGGCCTTTTTAGTGCAAATTATTGCTTAATAATAAACGTGTAACATTAAAAAGGAACAAATATGTTATAAATATTTTTAAGCTGTTTTATGAAGGTAATATTATTTTTTTAATATTTTCTGATAACTTAGGTCAAATATTCAGTGTTTATAAATGTTCGTTCAGGTTGATTTTGTACCGAGTATGTAATTAATTATTTAACCAAAGTGTTAATAGTATATAATGTATCCAAGAATGAGACGGGCAAAATTTCATTCTCAATAAAAACAAATCTTTACCATATTATTAGCGTAGTTTTTAGCTGTGTTGGTGGAGTGAGTAGCAACACATGCTTTATTAAGCAATAGCTTGCTATTGAAAGTATGACTGCTTACCTGCCTACGGCTATTGATGGAAACTACTGCTTTAATGGGTACGTCAAATCATCTAGTAGGAGATGTAAAATGATGGGCAAAACAGTTTCTTCTGAAGAAAATGCAAAGCTAACAAAGTGGCTTAAAACTAAGCGCCATGAAAAGGGTCATACAATGCGAAGCCTAGCACAAGTGCTTGGAACGCCTCATTCGTTTATCGGCAAGATTGAAAATCAAGAACGCCGCTTAGATGTAATTGAGTTTGTTCGCTATTGTACAGCTCTTGAAGTTGATCCACATGAAGCACTCAGCTTGCTAAAAGTAGATTAACTCAATAATTGCTTAGTACACTTTAAGGGGCACTTGATAGTGCTAAGCAATATGTTAATGCAGGGATGCATTAAATATTTTTGTGGTAATTCTTCTCAAGCTCATACAACTTATGCCTAATCAGATATAAAAATATCAACGAAGGTAAAACCATTAAGGCTGTTAAAATAAAGAACAGCGACCAATTTCCCATTAACCAATCATCAATTACTACACCACTGTAGCTTGAAAGCAATGTTCGTCCTAAATTCCCTAATGACGCCAGTAATGCATAGTGCGTTGCACTAAATGCTCTATCGCATAACATCGATATAAAGGCCACCATAGCGACCAACGACCACGCTTGCGTAAAGCCATCAATGACAATAGCAAAGGCATACAGCCTTAGGTCAGGGCCAACTAAAGCAATCCACGAGAAGGCTAAGTTTGAAGCAGCCATTGCAATTCCACTTACAAATAAACCCTTAACAATGCCATATTTTTGATTAAATAAACTGCCAACAAAGGTAAATATGATTGTAAGTACCGCTGTACCTACCTTCGAAAATGTAGCTATATCGCTATTGCTAAAACCAATTTCTTTATAAAACACAATCGACATGCGCCCTAAAAACGCTTCGCCTATTTTAAATAAGAAAATAAACGCAAGTAATGCTAGTGCTGTTTTAACGCCATTTTTAGTAAAAAAAGCTCTAAAGGGATCAATAACGGTTACCGCAAGCCACGCAACAGTTTTTGTTAAAGGAGTTTGTTTTGTAGAGGACAGTTTTTCAAGGTACACACGTTCAAGTTCGGCATGTACTGCTTCGCGGTTAGTTTCGGGCTCTTTTGCAAACAGTGCTCCACTCATTAACAGCAGCATTACGGCAGCTAAAAAGTAATAAATTTGTGGCCAGTCGAGCGAGGGGATATCGGCCATGTAAAATGGAATGGCGCCTAAAAGTGCATAACCTGTCCACCAACCCGAAGTTGCCATGGCGGCTGCAGCGGTTGCTTTGTGTGATTCGCTTTCGCTTAGGGTGTCTATTCTAAAGGCATCAATAGCAATGTCTTGAGTAGCCGAAGCAATGGCGATTAATAAACAAATCGCAGCAACAATTGCCAAATTAGCTTTTAAATCAAGCCCTGCTAATAGCAAGGTGCCAATAAAAATAAAACTTTGGCAAAATAGTATCCAACTGCGACGCTGGCCTAGCCATTTATATAAAATAGGAAGTTTTGTACGGTCAATGAGTGGTGACCACAAAAAGTTTATGCTGTAAGCGCCAAATACAATGCCAAATAGGCCTATCATACTGCGACTTAGCCCCTCATCTTTTAGCCAAGCAGACATAACAGAGCCAATTAAAACCCACGGAAAACCGCTACTCATACCAAATATGAAAATGTGGATTAAGCGTTTGTCTTTAAAGTAAGAAAAATATTCGCTAATAGAGAGAGATTTGCTCATAGGGCCTTCATTGGCTTTGATGCAGAGCAGCTAGGCTGCTCTTAAAAAATTATAGTGGGACTTGTTCAAGTACTTTAATATTTAAGATGACAACAGGTTTTTTAGGTACGAAATCGTAGCCAATTTTTTCATTAAAACCGGTTTCAACAGTCATAATTTTATCAAGCGTGTCGTAACCATCCATTACGCTACCAAATACTGCAAAGCCCCAATCTTTCCCTGGATTTAAGTGATCGTTGTTATCCATATTAAAAAAGAATTGGCGAGTTCCTGAGTGCGGTTGTCTATCTTGATAGGCCATAGCAATGCTATACATATCGTTTTTTAAACCGTTACCGCTTTCATTAAAAATAGGGTCATTTTCATGTAGGCCATCATAGTCTTTATCGTAACCGCCACCTTGAATAACAAAGTCGCGATCATTTTCTACATCGCGCTCAATACGGTGAAAAACGCTGCCTTGATAACTTTTGTCTGACACGTAAGTTAAAAAATTATTGACTGTGATGGGCGCTTTAGAACGATCCAGCTCAACCACGATGCTACCCATTGACGTTACAATTTCTACGCGTGGAAAAATGTTGTCCTTTTGCACAAAGCGGCCTTCTTGGGCTGCTAAGCTACTTACACTAAAGAATAGGCCTAAGCAGATTAAAAAAAGTCGTTTCATAGTTAACCTTCTAAAAATTCTATTAATTCAGGGTCAGATACAATGCGGGTAATAACTTGCTCAGTCAACTTATTGAGTTGACCTTCTATTTTTGCTTGCTCATGACTAAATGGGCCTTCTAAATTAGCACTACCTCTATACACTTTACTAAAGTTACTTGAGGCGCGAATAACACGCACGCCAAGTTCTATGTGGGCTTCGCTGGTATGGCTCACTAGCTTTTCGGTTACAACAGCTTGCAATGCATGAATATCTACTTCAAAGCGAACCGTTGCTAAGTTAGAAATACTGGCTCCATTGCGGCTTAGGGCGCTGTCTAACACACTTTTAATAGAGCTGGTAATACCTTGGCTTGCAAAGGTTTTAGTTTTGTCTGACTCAATAAGTTTAAGTGTTGATGTATCGCCACGTAAATCAATTACACTAGTACTTAAGCTACTATTTATAGTGCTAATTTGACCATTTTTATAAACAGGGTTAAGTATTACTTGGCTAGGCTGATTCGCGCAGCCAGCAAGTATCAGTAATACACAATACCCAATTATAATGTTTGTTAATTTCATTTATAGCATTCCACTATTTTTTGTTGCACTTAAAACGACAAACTTTTTGTTTGAACCTAACAACTTACAGTTGCCAAACATACGGTTTAATTTATCATGATAATCTAAATGACGATTACCAATAATACGCAGCTCGCCGCCTTCTTTTAAAGTATCTTTTGCTTGTTTAAACATTTGCCAAGCAATGTGGTCGGTAACGGCCTGAGCTTGGTGAAATGGAGGGTTACAAAGCACCATATCTACACTGTCTCTTTCAAAGCCTGTTAAACAGTCGTTTTCGATGAACTCGCAGTTATCAAATTTATCGCCTAGGTTAATTTCTACATTTAACCGAGCCGACTCTACTGCCATGTAAGACTCATCAACAAAAGTAACTGATGCATTAGGGCAACGAGCAAGCGTCATTAATCCAACAACTCCGTTACCACAGCCTAAATCAATAATGCTTTTAGCTTTTGGTGTTTCTGGTAAGTAGTTAAAAAAGAAGCGTGCACCAATATCTAACGAATCACGCGAAAACACATTTGCATGGTTTGTTATATTAAACTCAGTACCTTCAAGCTCCCACGTTACAGGGAAATCTGCTGCTTTATATCCGCCTTTAGCTGTACTTAATATAAGACGGGATTTTTTAACTGCTAGGCTAGTTTTTGTTTCACCAATAAATTGCTCAAATGATTTTATTGTTGAGTTATGAATTTCTTTTGTTTTACCTGCGGCAATTACTGGCGTACCAGGTGCAAGGACTTCACTGAGTTCACTTAACTGAAACTGTAAAAAACCTACATTACGAGGGATTTTAATAAGTACTAAATCAACATCCTGCGGTAATGCAGACAAACTATCTAATTGTGTAAAATCTGCTGTAGGCAGCTTGTTTTCTTGTAAGTTATAAGCCGCAGCTTGGTGGCTAATATAAGAATCGTTAACTGAACAAACCGTTAACTTATTAAAATAACAAGCAAGTGCACCAAAGCTATCGTTTAAAATAAGCAATGAGCGACAATCAGGGTGATGTTCGTTAACATAATTGATAAGGTACTCATCTGCCGAATCCCACGCTTGTAAGCTGCGGTTTTTTTGATCCAAAGGAAAGCGTTCAAGAGTAAAGGTTTTATCGCCTAGCTGGGCTTGCGTCGTCATAATGGTTCGTTGATCAGTAATCTAATGTAGGTAAATTCTAACATGCAACGGCAAAACGCCAACCCCCAACAGTTACCAAATGGCTTTTCTTATCAAAGTAGGGCACTTAGTGCACAAAAAAGCCTCGATCTATTTTATTATTTGCAAAAAAAACTACGTTGGCAGCAACCCGATGTAACTGTTTATGGTAAAACGGGGCCTATTCCACGGCTACAATGCTTCATGAGCGATTTAAATATTGAATACGGCTATTCAAGTAGTAAGCAAATAGTAGAGCCATGGGATGAATTGTTACTTAATATGAGAAGGCGTTTAGAGGCGCACTTAAATCAGCCTCTAAACTCATTACTCGTTAATTATTACCGAGATGGTAATGATACGATGGGCTGGCACAGTGATGATGAAATAGAGCTTGGTGATAAACCAACAATTGTGTGTGTCTCGCTAGGAGCTGATCGGATTCTAAAGTTAAAGCACAAGGCGAGCAATAAAGTAACCGACTTAAAATTACAAAGTGGCAGCTGTTTAATAATGAATGGACATAGCCAGCGAGATTATCAACATGCAATACCTAAGCAAACAACGCTTGCACATCCCCGAATAAGTTTAACTTACCGATTTATTAAGCACATTAAACAAAAGCAATTTAGTTAGCCAAGCGCTGCGTTAAATTGTTATAGTAAGTGTATAAATTAGCTAATTAAAACGGTCTTTTATGTCAATGCAGCAACAGATCCAAGAAAAAATAAGCAACGCTATTGCGTGTAAACATTTAAACGTAATTAACGAAAGCCATATGCACAGTGCGGGCACTGAATCACACTTTAAAGTAATAGTGGTTAGCGAAGGTTTTACAGGTAAACGTTTATTGCAGCGCCATCGTGAAATTAATGAAATTCTAAAAGATGAATTAGCAAATCATATTCATGCACTCGCAATTCATACATATACACCCGATGAGTATACAGAGCAGGGCGGCGAGGCACCTGATTCACCTAATTGTATGGGCGGCTCTAAATTAGCTTAAATAATTAATAGCGATTTGATTGTTACACTTGTGGTTAACTGATCAGATCAGTGTTTTTAGTATTAGCCTTTAAACTAGCGCTAATTTTTATTGTAAAAGATATAGGATGATCAATGGTCATTAAGCCTAAAATTCGTGGATTTATCTGCACAAACGCACATCCAGCTGGTTGTGCAGAGCATGTTCAAGAACAAATTAACTATGTAAAACAACAAGGCGCATTAAAAAATGCACCAAAAAATGTATTAGTTATTGGCGCATCAACAGGCTACGGCTTGGCTTCGCGCATTACAGCAGCGTTTGGTGGTGGTGCTAAAACATTAGGTATTTTCTTTGAAAAAGAAGGTACAGAACGCAAAACAGGCTCTGCTGGTTGGTACAATACCGCTGCTTTTCAAGATGCAGCAGACGAAGCAGGCCTTTGGTCTAAAAATATTAATGGCGATGCGTTTTCTAACGAAATTAAACAAAAAGCAATCGACACTATTAAAGCAGATTTGGGCAAAGTAGATTGTATTATTTACAGCTTAGCGTCTCCTCGTCGTACAGACCCAAATACGGGCGAAGTTTACTCATCTACGCTTAAACCAATTGGCAGTGCCGTTACTACTAAAAACTTAAATACATCAAAGCGTGAAATTGATGAAATTACTGTTGAAGCTGCAAACCAAGACGATATCGACAACACCATTAAAGTAATGGGCGGTGAAGATTGGGAAATGTGGATTGACGCATTAAAAGAAGCGGATGTATTAGCCGATAACTTTAAAACGACTGCGTACACTTATATTGGTAAAGAGCTAACATGGCCAATATACGGACACGCTACTATTGGTAAGGCTAAAGAAGATTTAGACCGTGCAACCGCTGCTATTAAAGAATCAACAAAAGATTTAAATGGTGAGGCATATGTTTCATCACTTAATGCTGTGGTAACGCAAGCAAGTTCTGCTATTCCTATTATGCCGTTATATATCTCTGCTTTATTTAAAGTTATGAAAGCAGATGGCACATACGAAGGCACTATTGAGCAAATTCACGCTTTATTTAGTGAAAACTTGTATGGTGAATCTCCTCGCTTTGACGACGGTGGACATTTATTCCAAAACTACAAAGAGCTAGAAGACGATGTACAAGCTCGCGTGCAAGCTGTTTGGGATAAAGTAGATACGAGCAGCATTGATGAGCTAACAGATTATGTTGGTTACCATAATGAGTTTTTACGCTTATTTGGTTTTGGTATAGATAGTGTTGACTACGATCAAGATGTAGATTCAGTTAAGCCAATTGCCAATATGATTGACTAACAGAACTTAGGGCCTGTTTATCTTTCGAGGTTAAATTTGCAGCAGTCTGTTTGGTATTTAGGCAAGGCAGAGCCTATGTAGTGTGGTTATTCCCCATAAATGGGCGATAACGTGGAATAAATGCCAAACATGCGCTGCCCAAAGGGTTCTGCCTAGGGGCTATTTACTCTTTGTTGCTCGGTTTTTACTTAGCCCACTAGGTTACAAACCTCACGCCGCGATTAAATAGCCCCTAGATTGAACAAATTTTAATCCTGAAAGGTCAACAGGCCCTAGTTATAAAAAGCCGCTATCGCGGCTTTTTTTGTATTATGCGATTTGTTGAATTTACGATGAAATCAGGAATGATAATTGCTTAGGCTACCACTTTGGTCTAGCTTGATTTTTATTTAATTCACTTAACAAAACTAAATAAGTGTTTCTGTCGTATAATTTTCATAAATACACTCGCATAGTCATCTAAAATGATGTTAAAATCTCGACAATATGTGATGAGTTTTACTACGTTGCTTGTTTGATATCTCTAGCAAGCTGCTCTTTTGTACCTTGATATAACTTGGAATAACTCAAATGGCGACGTGGTTGATACGATTTTTCAGTTTCTTTCCTTTAATGTAATGCAAGTGCGTATGATCAACATAAAAAAAGGTCTGGATTTACCCTTAGAGGGCGCGCCACAGCAAGTTATACATGACGGTTCTGCTGTCAAACGTGTAGCTGTGCTTGGCGAAGAGTTTATCGGTATGCGTCCAACCATGCATGTTCGTGTGGATGACCAAGTCAAAAAAGGCCAGGTACTTTTTGAAGATAAAAAGAACCCAGGCGTCCTATTTACTGCTCCAGCTTCTGGTACAGTAAAAGAAATAAATCGTGGTGCTAAACGTGTGCTGCAATCTGTTGTTATTGAAGTAGCAGGCAGTGAGCAAATCACCTTTGACTCTTTCAAAGCAGACGAGCTTCCGAGCTTAGAGCGCGAAAAAGCCAAAGAAGTACTTATCCAGTCTGGTCAGTGGACAGCACTTCGTGTTCGCCCATTCAGCAAAGTAGCGGCTGTGGATGCAAATCCTAGTTCTATTTTTGTGACCGCAATCGACACAAACCCATTAGCTGCAGATCCTGCAGTAATTATTGCAGAAAATGCGCAAGCATTTGAAGCGGGTCTTGCAGTTGTTTCGCGTTTGACCGATGGCAAAGTATTTGTGTGTAAAAAAGCAGGCAGCCAAGTTCCTAGCTCATCTATAGCTCAAGTAGAAGTACATGAGTTTGGTGGTGTGCATCCGGCTGGCCTCGTTGGCACTCATATCCATCATCTTGATGCAGTTTCTGTTAGCAAACAAGTTTGGCATATTGGTTACCAAGACGTTATTGCGTATGGTCACTTATTCCTTACTGGTGAAATTTACACAAATCGTGTTATTTCGCTTGCAGGTCCTCGCGTTAAAAACCCACGTTTAGTGAAAACACAATTAGGTGCTTCATTGGATGATTTAGTGGCTGGTGAGTTAGAAGACGGAGATAACCGCGTTATTTCTGGTTCTGTTCTATCGGGTTCTATTTCAAACGGTGTTCATGCATTTTTAGGTCGTTACCACGTTCAAGTATCTGTTTTACTTGAAGGTCGCGAAAAAGAATTGTTTGGCTGGATTGCACCAGGTAGTGATAAATTCTCTGTAACGCGTACATTCCTTTCTCACCTTGCACCAAGTCGTTTATTTAAAATGACAACGTCAACAGGTGGTTCAAAACGTGCCATGGTACCAATTGGTAGCTACGAGCGCGTAATGCCGTTAGATATTTTGCCTACTCTATTATTACGTGACTTAATTGCACGTGATTTAGACAGTGCAATTTCATTGGGCGCGCTTGAACTTGATGAAGAAGATTTAGCGTTATGTACCTTCGTTTGTCCAGGCAAATACGAGTATGGTTCTATCCTACGCGATTGCTTAACTACGATCGAGAAGGAAGGCTAGAGAGATGGGTTTAAAAAAATATCTAGAAGATATCGAGCCGAATTTTGAAGCCGGTGGTAAATATGAAAAGTTTTATGCACTGTATGAAGCAGCTGCAACTATTTTTTATACACCAGGCTACGTAAATAAAGGCGCGACACACGTACGCGATAACATCGACCTAAAACGTATGATGATTTTAGTGTGGATGGCGACGTTCCCAGCTATGTTTTTTGGTATGTTCAATATCGGTCATCAGGCCGCTGGTGCTTTAGCACAAGGTTTTGAACTAGCAAACACGTGGCAAGTTGGTTTGTTCCAGTTATTCGGTGGCGAGTTAACCGCTGATGCAGGCTGGGGCGCTAAGATGTTCTATGGAGCATGTTTCTTCTTACCTATCTACGCTGTAACATTTGCAGTAGGTGGTTTCTGGGAAGTTATATTTGCTTCAGTGCGTAAGCATGAAATTAACGAAGGTTTCTTCGTTACTTCTGTATTATTCGCACTTATTTTGCCAGCAACTATTCCTTTATGGCAAGTTGCGTTAGGTATTACGTTTGGTGTAGTAATCGCTAAAGAAATCTTTGGTGGTACTGGCCGTAACTTCTTAAACCCTGCTTTAGCCGGTCGTGCATTTTTATTCTTTGCATACCCAGCTCAAATCTCAGGTGACACAGTATGGACAGCAGTAGATTCTTTCTCTGGTGCAACTATGCTAGGCCAAGCATTTGCTGGCACACTTGACTTTGCAAACATGGAATTATGGTGGAATGCGTTTTATGGTTTCATTCAAGGTTCTGTAGGTGAAACATCTACACTTGCATTATTAGTAGGTGGTTTGTTCTTAATTTACGTTCGTATCGCTTCTTGGCGCATCGTACTAGGTGTATTCCTAGGTATGGTAGCAACTGCATTTTTATTAAATGCTGTTGGCTCAGAAACTAACCCTGTATTTGCAATGCCTTGGTATTGGCATTTCGTACTTGGTGGCTTTGCGTTTGGTATGTTCTTTATGGCTACTGACCCTGTATCAGCTGCATTTACTGACAAAGGTAAATTAGCATATGGTCTACTAATTGGCTTTATGGTGGTTATGATACGTGTTGTGAATCCTGCTTTCCCAGAAGGCATGATGCTAGCAATCTTATTTGCTAACTTGTTCGCTCCACTGTTCGATCACTTTGTAGTGCAGGCTAATATTAAGCGGAGGTTGGCACGTAATGTCTAGTAATAACGAATCAATCGGCAAAACGTTATCAGTTGTTGTAGCACTATGTTTAGTGTGTGCAATCATTGTATCGTTTGCTTCTGTACAGCTTCGTCCTTTACAGCAAGCTAATAAAAACAAAGATATTCAAAGCAATATCTTAGCTGCTGCGGGCATCGACAAAGTTGAAAATGTTCTTGAAACATTTGATGCAAAAATCGAAGCGCGCGTTGTAAACATGACTACAGGTGAGTTTGTAGATACAGACCCAACAATCTTTGACTTTGAAAAAAGCAAATATGATGCAGCGCTAAGTGTTTCTCTTCAAGAGAAAGGCGTTAAAGATATTGCTGGTATTCAACGTGTGACTAAAGAGTCACCGGTGTATATCTCTAAAAAAGAAGATGGCTCAGTTGATGCAATCATTCTTCCTATCCAAGGCTACGGCTTATGGGGCTTGATGTACGGTTTTATCTCGCTTGAAAGCGATGGTGAAACAGTTAAGGGCATTATCTTTTACAAGCATAATGAAACCCCAGGTCTTGGTGGCGAAATCCAAAATCCACAGTGGACTGCTACATGGGAAGGTAAAGAACTTCCAATTCAAATTGTTAAAGGTACTGCGGGCAATGATGAGCATAAGATCGATGGTCTTTCAGGTGCTACATTAACGTCTAACGGTGTTGATCATGCAGTTGACTTTTGGACTGGCGAAAATGGCTTTGGCCCTTTCCTTGCGAAAGTACGTAAAGGAGCATTGAAATAATGGCTGATACTAAAGAAATGAAGGCGGTCCTATTTGGCCCGGTTTTAGCTAACAACCCAATCGCACTACAAGTACTTGGTATTTGTTCTGCGCTAGCGGTAACGTCTAGCTTAAAAAATGCGTTAATTATGTCAATCGCATTGACACTTGTAACTGCGTTTTCGAGCTTCTTTATCTCGCTTATTCGTAACCAGATCCCATCATCTGTACGTATCATCGTACAAATGACAATTATCGCATCATTGGTAATCGTTGTTGACCAAGTATTACAGGCATTTTCTTATGCTACTGCAAAAGAGCTTTCTGTATTCGTTGGTCTAATCATTACTAACTGTATCGTAATGGGTCGTGCTGAAGCATACGCGATGAAGTCGCCACCACTTATGTCATTCCTTGACGGTATTGGTAACGGCTTAGGTTACTCTGTGGTACTACTTACTGTTGGTTTCATTCGTGAGCTATTTGGTAAGGGTTCACTATTCGGTGTTGATATTATCCCATTAGTACAAGATGGCGGTTGGTATCAGCCTATGGGTCTATTGATCTTACCACCGAGTGCATTCTTCATCATTGGTTTATTCATATGGGTACTGCGTACTTATAAGAAAGACCAAGTAGAAGCTAAAGCGTAAGGGGCAAATAGTGGAACATTATATTAGTTTATTTGTAAAAGCCGTTTTTATTGAGAACTTAGCGTTGTCATTCTTCTTAGGCATGTGTACTTTTTTAGCGGTATCTAAAAAAGTAACTACATCAATTGGCCTAGGTATAGCGGTTATAGTTGTATTGGGTATTTCTGTACCTGTAAACAACTTGGTTTATCATGCGGTACTTGCACCTGGTTCACTAACTTGGTTAGGTTACCCAGATGCAGATCTTAGCTTTTTACGTTTCTTAACTTTCATTGGTGTTATTGCAGCACTTGTGCAAATTCTTGAAATGGCGTTAGATAAGTTTTTCCCTGCACTATACAACGCGTTAGGTATCTTCTTACCACTTATCACAGTTAACTGTGCAATATTTGGTGCGGTATCATTCATGGTTGAGCGTAACTATAACTTCGGCGAGTCTGTTGTTTATGGTATTGGCGCTGGTGTTGGTTGGGCACTTGCAATTACATTACTTGCAGGTATCCGTGAGAAACTGAAATACTCAGACGTACCTGACGGCTTACGTGGTTTAGGTATTACCTTCATCACTGTTGGTTTAATGGGACTTGGCTTTATGTCATTCTCTGGTATTTCACTGTAAAGGTAGCGAGGATAAATCATGGATTATCAGATTTTCTTAGGCGTTGGTGTTTTTATCGCTATCGTTGTACTACTGGTTTTAGTCATCATTGGTGCTAAATCTCAGTTAGTTGCAAGTGGCGATATTATCATCGGCATTAATGGCGACCCAGATAAAGCCATTAAAACATCAGCAGGTAGTAAGCTTTTAGGCGCACTATCTGAGTCAGGTATATTTGTATCATCTGCTTGTGGTGGCGGTGGCTCTTGTGGTCAGTGTCGTGTACACATTAAAGAAGGTGGTGGTGATATTCTGCCAACTGAGCTTGATCACATATCTAAAGGTGAAGCCCGTGAAGGCTGTCGTTTAGCGTGTCAGGTAAATGTTAAAAATGACATGGAAATTGAACTTGAAGAGTCAATTTTCGGTGTTAAGAAGTGGGATTGTGAAGTTATCTCTAATGATAACAAAGCAACGTTCATCAAAGAACTTAAGCTGCAAATTCCAGATGGCGAGTCAGTGCCGTTTCGTGCGGGTGGTTACATCCAAATCGAAGCTCCACCTCACCATGTTAAATATGCAGATTTCGATGTTCCTGAAGAGTATCGTGGCGACTGGAACCATTTTGGTTTCTTCGATCTGGAGTCAAAAGTAGACGAAGAAACAATTCGTGCTTACTCAATGGCTAACTACCCAGAAGAAGAAGGCATCATTATGCTTAACGTGCGTATTGCTGCTCCACCTCCAAGAAACCTTAGCTTGCCATGTGGTAAAATGTCTTCGTACATTTGGTCACTTAAAGAAGGCGACAAGGTAACTATTTCGGGCCCATTTGGTGAGTTCTTTGCTAAAGACACTGACGCAGAAATGGTATTTGTTGGTGGTGGTGCTGGTATGGCGCCAATGCGTTCTCATATCTTTGACCAACTTAAACGTTTGAACTCTAAACGTAAGATGAGTTTTTGGTATGGTGCACGTTCTGAGCGTGAAATGTTCTACGTAGAAGATTTTGACGGCCTAGCCGCTGAAAATCCTAACTTCGTATGGCATACAGCACTTTCAGATCCACAGCCTGAAGATAACTGGGAAGGCTATACTGGCTTTATCCATAACGTTTTATTTGAGAACTATCTTAAAGATCACGAAGCGCCTGAAGATTGTGAGTACTACATGTGTGGTCCTCCAATGATGAATGCGGCAGTTATTACTATGCTTAAAGATTTAGGTGTTGAAGACGAAAATATCTTACTAGATGACTTCGGTGGCTAACACTAATACCAAAACAGTTTAGTTTTGGTTAAAATACCAGCCTCGTAGCACTTGTGTTACGAGGCTTTTTTTATTCTTTAATTTTATCAATCTATTAAGTAGAGCTGTTATGAATCGAGTAAGTACTTCACAGGGCATAATGGCCTTTTTACTAATTACACTGACTGTATTATTGTCTGGGTGTGGTGAAAAGCCAGAGTTAAAAGAAACCTTTTTAGAAGGTAAGACTATGGGTACCACTTATCATATTAAATATTATGATGAGCAAGCCCAGCTATCGGCTTCACAACTACAGCTGCAAATAGACGCTGTTTTAAAAGATGTGAACCAATCTATGTCTACTTACATAGAAGACTCTGAAATAAATACATTTAACAGATTACCTGCAAATCAAGTCATGCCAATTAGCGAAGATTTTAGGGCTGTTATAAGCGAGTCTATTCGCTTGGGTGAATCGACTAAAACACTCGACGTAACAATGGGGCCTTTAATTGATTTATGGGGCTTTGGGCCTGATAAAAAACCAACTAATCGCCCAAGTGATGAAGAGCTTGCAAGTATGGTTGAAAAAATAGGCATTGATAAACTTATCTTAAATGAGCAAGGACTTGCTAAAACAGTTAATGGACTGGAGCTTTCTTTTTCGGCAACAGCTAAGGGCTATGGTATTGATAAAGTTGCCCAGTTATTAGAAAGCCACGACATTACTAATTACATGGTTGAGATTGGTGGTGAGCTGCGTATAGCAGGTGAAAAGCCAAATAATCAGGATTGGAAAATCGCGATTGAGCAACCAGATGCGCAACCTGGAGAGCGTAAGGTACACCGTGTCTTATCGCCAGGTACAAGTGGTATAGCGACATCGGGTGATTACCGTATTTTTTATAAAATGGATGGCGAGATCTATACCCACTTAATTGATCCAGCAACAGGTATGCCTATTAAGCACGACTTAGTGTCGGTAACTGTGCTTCATCCAAGTGCTATGACGGCAGATGGTTTAGCGACAGCACTTACTGTAATGGGGATGCAAAAAGCGCAAGCTTATGCTGAGCAACATGATTTACCGGTTTATTTAATAGGTAAATCAAAAGAGGGTTTAATTACCTACTCAAGCCCAGCATTTAAGTCTTATTTATAGTATGGTGCTGACTTGTTTATTTCCGTGTTATTTGGGTATATAATAGCAGTCGCTCAAAAATATTTGAGTTTAATTTATTGCTGATCAATAGGGGCTAAGCAATGTCACTTTTTCTTCTTACTTTTGGCTTACTAATTTTGATAGTTTCGGCTATGGCCGTTGGTATGATCGTGCAAAAAAAATCTATGGCAAGCAGCTGTGGTGGTTTAGGTTCGGTTGGTATTGATAAAGCCTGTGATTGCGATGATCCATGTGATAAACGCAAAAACCGTTTAGCAAAAGAGCAAGCCTGGAAAGAAAACCAAATTATTTAAGCCTGTCTTAAATATTAAAAAGCGCTTTATAGCGCTTTTTTTGTGCCTGTAAAACGCCTTCGCATCATAGCTTCCAAAGCAATCCAATCTAAATGTATTAGACAAAGGTATATAGTTTAGTTTTTTTCACCTATTAGGTTTATTTTTCTCGTTTGTCAAATTGGAGCTAACACTCTAAAGTTTAACCATAGACAAAGAGCAAGGCTCTCGTCATAAGCTTGAGGCATAAGTTAGCCTCGCTTAAAAGAATCTTTATATTGTGTGTGAAGATGTTGTCAGTGTGAAGG
>NZ_JACJFC010000022.1:0-47965 GCF_014164385.1 Pseudoalteromonas sp. SG43-3 | reverse complement strand
GCAACTCAAGTTTGGTGGTGACTGAGTTTGAGTTGTTTTTATTCCCTACAATTGCCACGCAGTGTAAGCCAAGAATCTTTATATTGTGTGTGAAGATGTTGTCAGTGTGAAAGGCAACTCAAGTTTGGTGGTGACTGAGTTTGAGTTGTTTTTATTCCCTACAATTGCCACGCAGTGTAAGCCAAGAATCTTTATATTGTGTGTGAAGATGTTGTCAGTGTGAAAGGCAACTCAAGTTCAGTGGTGACTGAGTTTGAGTTGTTTTTATTCCCTACAATTGCCACGCAGTGTAAACCAAAAATCTTTATATTGTGTGTGAAGATGTTGTCAGTGTGAAAGGCAACTCAAGTTCGGTGGATTCACTTCCATAAAGAACGAGTTTGAGTTGTTTTTATTCCCTACAATTGCCACGTAATGTAAACCAAAAATCTTTATATTGTGTGTGAAGATGTTGTCAGTGTGAAAGGCAGCTCAAGTTCGGTGGTGACTTAGCTTGAGTTGTTTTTATTCCCTACAATTGCCACGTAATGTAAACCAAGAATCTTTATATTGTGTGTGAAGATGTTGTCAGTGTGAAAGGCGGCTCAAGTTCGGTGGTGACTGAATTTGGGCTGTTTTTATTTGTGCCACACAATTATTACTCCCTCCTAAAAACCTATAATCCTATTAAATATTTCTCTTTAAATCGTTTTTTATTTTAGCTAACCGAATGTTTTTTATCGTGTTATTTTTTATTAACAAAATAGCTTCGAAAGCTTAACTCAAATTAATTGATTTTTAGTTGAACAGAAAATTCTCTTTGTTATACTCACGTTCGAACTTTCAGTAAGTTTTGAAAGTTTGGTTGATACGGATCAATTTTCGCTAGGTAAATATGTGCTAGCTGGATTTGATTGTATTTAGCACCTGGTTTTAGGGTTTACAACAGCAATGTTTTTTAAATTTTTCCATTGCAAACTGTATTACTCTAATTTTGTTATAGTCATTTTAGTAGGTTAATGTCTTTGAACACACTTTCTTTGCATCATACAGCTACGGAACTTGCCTCTGGCGAGCCGCAGACGTGTGAACGCTTGAATAAAGCAGGCAAGGGCGTGTGTGTAGCTATAACTTTATTAGTGTTTAATACTGTAATGTTGCTAAGCGGTGCACTAGAGGATGCCTTCAAGCTTGAAGCGCTATTAAGTGATGGGTTTATTGTAGAGCCACTGTTACTTAATCTTGCGCAATTTTTAGCTCATCCGATCATATCAAGTCAGTTACTTATTGGCCTTTGTTGGTTATTGTTCCATATTTGTCCAGCGCGTCGTGCTGGCATAATCCTCCGTAAAGCAGCCTTTGCTTTTAGCGAGGCTAAAGTTCTTCAGCCTGTGATCTCTTCACATGGTTGTCGTGCTCCACCTAGCTTTACAGGTTGCCTGTAACGCTGCATCTTGTTGCTGGTTTTAATTATTTGTTCTTGCTGTAAATAATTAAGGTTAGCTAAAACAAAGTAGCTTCGTGTTTCTTTAAACACATTTCAGCCAACCACCACTCACCCAAGTTAACTTTTATTACGTTATATAAATGCGTTTAGAAAGCTGGGTTTGTTGCTAGGTCATTAATGGCATGAGCTTTAGGTTTTTTTGAATAGCCCCCTTATTTTTATAATTTAATTCTAGTTAACTTGGGTTTTTATTGAAAAATCGTTGCTTTGGTTTTTATTTTAAGCAGCAAATTGAAACTCTAGGTTTGTAGGATACTCCCTTGTTAATTCGTAACCTTTGTAATATTGCTTTAGCTAGTACAGTGCTGGCGTTGTCAGGCTGTAAAGGCGGGATACTCGATCCAAAAGGGCAAATAGGCATTGATGAGAAAAATTTAATCATCATCGCAACCGTGCTTATGTTGCTTGTAGTCGTTCCCGTTATTGTGATGACTTTGTATTTCGCTTGGAAATATAGAGACACTCAAAACCAAGAAATTTATGCTCCAAAATGGGCTCATTCAAATAAAATTGAAGCCGTTGTTTGGGCTGTTCCTATTGTTATTGTAATCATTTTAGGTGTTATTACCTGGCAGTCTACCCAAGACTTAGACCCCTATAAACCCATTGAAGGTAAAGGTGAACATCTTACTGTTGAAGTGGTTTCACTAAACTGGAAGTGGCTATTTATATATCCTGAGCAAGGTATTGCTACGGTTAATGAATTAGTGTTCCCAGCAAATGTACCTGTTGAATATAAAATCACCTCAGAGAGCACAATGAATTCATTTTTTATTCCGCAATTGGGTAGTCAAATATACTCAATGGCTGGGATGGAAACCAAGCTTCACTTAATTGCAAATGAGCCAGGTACGTTTAAAGGCTTTTCAGCAAATTACAGCGGCGCAGGTTTCACTGGCATGAAATTTAATGCCATTGCTACACCTACTCAAGCAGACTTTGATAAGTGGGTGAGTGATGTGAAAGCGAATTCAAGCGCTAATAACCTGACTCATGCAAATTATGTTGAGCTTGCAAAAGCAAGTGAAAATAACCCAGTAGCATATTACGGAAAAGTTGATGACGGCTTATTTCATACCATTGTTATGAAGTATATGCAGGCGCATGGCGATATGAACAAAAAACACCATGCATTGGGCGAACATGGGCAAATGAGTAAAAAGCATCATGAAATGAGTGAGCACTCAATGCCTTCATCTCACAGCCAAGGCGAGGAATAATAATGTCGTTATTAGGTAATCTTTCACTCGACGCAATTCCGTTTCATGAGCCAATTCTTGTGTTCACGATGTCGGTTATTGCGATAGCTGGGCTTATTATTGCCGGGCTTATTACAAAGTATAAAAAATGGGGCGTGCTTTGGCGCGACTGGATCACGTCTGTTGATCACAAACGCTTAGGCGTAATGTATATTCTTTTAGCACTAATAATGCTGTTTCGTGGTTTTTCTGATGCAATAATGATGCGTGCGCAGTTGGCACTTGCTACCAGTGGTGCGCCAGGTTATTTACCACCAGAACACTACGACCAAATATTTACTGCCCACGGCGTAATCATGATCATATTTATGGCAATGCCATTTATGATTGGTCTAATGAACATTGTATTACCACTTCAAATTGGTGCTCGCGATGTTGCTTTTCCATTTTTAAATAATTTAAGTTTTTGGTTTACAGCCAGTGGTGCAATTTTAATTAACTTATCACTTGTATTTGGTGAATTTGCAAAAACAGGTTGGGTGGCATATCCGCCGCTTTCGGAGCTGACCTTTAGCCCTGGGGTGGGGGTCGATTATTATATTTGGGCCTTGCAAATATCCGGGCTCGGTACACTTCTAACAGCCGTAAACTTTTTAGCAACCGTGTTTAAAATGCGTGCACCAGGTATGACCCTAATGAAAATGCCAATTTTTACATGGGCATGTACATGGGCAAACATCTTAATTGCAGCATCATTCCCAATTTTAACTGCTGTACTTGCAATGCTAACGCTTGACCGTTATCTAGACTTCCACTTCTTTACCAATGAATTGGGCGGTAACGCCATGATGTACATCAACCTGTTTTGGGCATGGGGTCACCCTGAGGTATACATATTAGTATTACCAGCGTTTGGTATTTTTTCTGAAATTATTTCGACCTTTGCCGGTAAACGTTTGTTTGGTTACAAATCGATGGTTTATGCCAGCGGTGCAATCTCAATTTTAGGCTTTATTGTTTGGTTACATCACTTCTTTACTATGGGCTCAAGTGCTAACGTTAACGCGTTCTTTGGGGTAATGACTATGGTTATTGCCGTACCAACTGGGGTTAAGTTGTTTAATTGGTTATTTACTATTTACCGAGGTCGTTTACGTATAAGTGTACCGGTACTTTGGACTCTTGGCTTTATGGTTACCTTTACCGTAGGCGGTATGACCGGTGTATTACTTGCCATTCCTGGCGCCGATTATGTACTGCATAACAGCTTATTCTTAATTGCACATTTCCATAACACAATTATTGGTGGTGCTGTATTTGGTTACCTGGCCGGTTTTGTATTTTGGTTCCCTAAAGCAATGGGCTTTAAACTTAATGAAAAATGGGGCAAAGCATCATTTTGGTGTTGGATTATTGGTTTCTTCGTAGCATTTATGCCGCTGTACGTACTTGGTTTCTTAGGTATGACACGTCGCTTAAACCACACTAACAACCCAGATTGGAACATGTGGTTATACATTGCCGCAGGCGGTGCTGTAATTATTATGTTTGGTATTATCAGCCAAGTAATTCAATTATATGTGAGCTTTAGAGACCGTGAAGCGCTTGACGATACAACAGGCGATCCGTGGAACGGCCACACACTTGAGTGGGCTACAAGTTCACCTCCGCAAATTTATAACTTTGCAACAATTCCACATATTGATGATATTGATGCATGGACCGATATGAAAGAAAAAGGTCAAGCATATCAAGATAAAGCAAACTACAGCCCTATTCATATGCCTAAAAACACATCAGCTGGCGTGTTAATGGCAGCAAGTTTAACAGTATTTTGTTTTGCAATGATTTGGCATATTTGGTGGTTAGCTGTTGTTGGACTAGTAGGCGGAATTGCCATATTTATCAAACGTTGTTACACCAGCGATGTAGATTACTATATACAACCTGATGAAATTGCACGCATTGAAGCTGCATATAATTCAAGTGGCGTTAAGGAGTTAAAAGCGTGAGTACACTTTCTGCAAATTTAGACTCTGTATCACACGATGATCATGCCCACGCGCATGATCACCACGATACTTCGGGTGATACCGTATTTGGTTTTTGGTTATACCTAATGACCGATTGCCTACTGTTTGCCTCGTTTTTTGCCACTTACGCTGTGTTATTTATGAACACAGCCGGTGGCGTATCGGGTAAAGATATTTTTGAACTCGACTTTGTAGCAGTAGAAACTGCAGCACTACTGATTAGTAGTATTACTTTTGGTTTTGCCATGATTGCCGCTCAAGGGCAAAAAAAGGCACTAACACTGACTTGGTTATTTGTTACGTTTTGTTTAGGTGCTGTGTTTATTGGTATGGAAGTATACGAATTTCATCACCTAATTGTGCATGGCAATGGTCCACAACAAAGTGCCTTTTTAACATCGTTTTTCTCATTAGTTGGCTTACATGGTTTACATGTAACAGCGGGTCTAATTTGGATGACCATAATGATGATTGAAGTTGCTAAACGCGGCTTAGGTAAAGCAACCGTAACGCGTTTAAGCTGCTTAAGCCTATTTTGGCACTTCTTAGACATTGTCTGGATTTGTGTATTTACCGTTGTTTATTTAATGGGAGCAATGTAATGAGCCACAGCGAAACGCATACGTTAAAGCAAACGCAAAGTGATCATCATGATGAATCTCATGGCAGTGTTAAAACTTACTTAATTGGCTTTGTGCTATCGGTAATTTTAACTGCTATACCGTTTTACATGGTAATGGAAGGTGACTTCTCAAAAGCAACAACGCTTTGGAGCATTGTTACTTTAGCAATCGTACAAATTTGGGTGCATTTAAAATACTTTTTACACCTTAATTTTACCACCGAAGATGGCCGTGCAAGTACTTTTTCATTCCTATTCAGTGCTCTGATCATCGTAATGGTTGTTGGGTTATCTGTTTGGATCATTTATGAATCTAACGCAATGATGATGTACTAGGAGTTGAAGATGTTTCGTCGTTATTTATCAGTGACAAAGCCGGGTATTATTATGGGCAATTTGATCAGCGTAGCGGGCGGGTTTTTACTTGCCTCGCGCGGTGATATAGACCCATGGTTAATGATTGCCACATTAATTGGTTTGTCGCTAGTGGTTGCATCAGGTTGCGCTATCAATAATGTTATAGATAGAGACATAGATGTGGCCATGGCGCGTACTCGTACGCGGGTTACAGTAACGGGCGAAATGTCGGCCTTTGCTGCACTTAGTCACGGTATTTTATTGGGTGTTGTGGGCTTTGGTTTACTTATCGCCTACACCACTCAAGCCGCGGTATTTTTTGCAGCCTTTGGCTACGTAATTTATGTAGGGGTTTATAGCCTCTACATGAAACGCAACTCAGTATATGGCACTTTTGTAGGTAGTCTCTCTGGCGCTGTACCGCCAGTAGTTGGTTACTGCGCCGTAACAGGGCAGTTCGATATGGGCGCATTAATACTGCTAGTCATGTTTAGCTTGTGGCAAATGCCGCATTCATATGCCATTGCTATTTTTCGCTTTAAAGATTACCAAGCTGCAGGTATTCCTGTATTACCTGTAGCGCAAGGAATTGATAAAGCAAAGCGCCATATCGTACTTTACATTGCTGTATATGCATTGGTGGTGATGTTGCTACCAATTACTGGCTACACAGGTGCTGCCTTTATGGCTGTTGCTTGTATTACCAGCTTTTGGTGGTTGCTAATGGCGCTGCGCGGTTATCGTCGTAATATTGATATGAGTAGCTGGGCACGTAAAGTGTTCGCATTTTCAATTATTAATATTACAGCGTTAAGTATTGCTATGGCTGTTGATTATCATAGTGTTGCTCCACAGCTATTAACGCTTACCTAATTTAAAAATTTTTAACTATTCCAAAGTTAATCCAAAGGCTCGAAAGGGCCTTTTTTTATGCCTAAAATAGTTTTGCAATAGAGCGCTTATTGGCAAGTTCTAGGCTTTGTTTTATTCGTGCTCTTACCTCTGGTGATTTATTTTGGCTTAGCTTAAAGTTTCCACTCCAATGAGTGGGAGTGAATTCTATAAAGCTTAATTGTTGATACATTGCTTGGCGATTGCTTTTGGGCACGTCAGTAATCTTCCAAATTGGCGTAAAGCCTTGCTCAAAATGGCTCGTTAGTTGCCGCATTATTTTGTCTTTCTCATTATCGCTTTCAATAATATTCACATTTGCAGTTACTTGTACTGATGAATAAAGCCAGCTCGGCAGTGTTTTATTATTACTATACGAGGGAGATAGATAACAGTTATCGCCACTAAATAGTAATTTTACTGACTGTTTATCACATTGCGCTAGCGGGTTATGTTTTGCTACGTGTGCAATAAATACATTACGTGAGGGCTCATATAATACAGGCACTTGGCATATATTATTTAAGTCACTTTGCGAGCAAGGCATTAAAATACTCGCTAGAGGGAATTGCTCAACTAATGCTTGCAAACGTTCAATATTATGTTCTTGAAAATGTGTGGGTGGGTACATTAAAGCTTCTCCTCTAACTGCAACTTAATGCTCTGCCAATGTTCGTCAATAATGCTAAATTTTGCAGTGCTTCTGTAACTTCCATCACTTAGCAATCTATCTTTATGGGCTATACCTTCAAATTGGGCGCCTAGTCGAGTAATTGCATTTCGAGATTTTTGATTTTTTTCGTGGGTATTAAATGTTATTCGCACTAAATTCAACGCGTCAAAAGCGTAGCTAAGCAGTAAATATTTAGTGTGAGTATTAATATAAGTTTGCTGCCAGTGATGGCTTATAAATGTATGACCAATTTCAGCACTTAAGTTATGCGTATCTAATCTAAATAGTCGTGTAGTGCCTACAACCTCTTTGCTGGCTATGTCTACTATGGCAAATACAATTTGTTCTTTGTTATTAAATTGTGCACTGGTGGTAAACCATTCCTTTAACTGTTCGGGTGTTTTTGTATAGTTGCTTAATACCCATTCCCATATTTTTGGATGTTGCCCAGCTTTATATAAGCTTTTTAAATGCTCATAATTTAATGGCTCTAAAATTACCTTATTTGTTTTATGTATCTGTTGAGTAAACATGTTGCCTCTATGCTTTGCTATTTACGAGCAACAAATGTACGCTAATTTGGTTTGGTAAAAACAACCAGAATTGGCTTTTTAGCTATACCAGTTATAAAAGGATAACATGCAACCGCTTAATATTGAATTTAATGACTCAAACAAAGCTAAGTACATACAAGTTGCAGATGCTTTGCGTGGTTCTATCGTAAAGGGAGATATTGCACCTGGTATAAAACTCAGTTCTGCTCGAGTTATGGCGCAAACGTATCAGTTAAATCGCCATACAATAATGAACGCATTGCAGTTATTAGTAGCCGAAGGATGGCTAGAATCCCATGAACGCTCTGGGTATAGCGTCACTCAAACACTACCAATTCAAAGCAGTGCTAACTGTGATCACACGCCAGTTTTAACACCAAAACCTTATAAATTTGCTACAGAGTTAGCCGTGCCTATTCCGGCAATGAATTTAAAAGACTACGTATATAATTTCGCAGGTGGACTTCCTGATTTAAATAGCTTTCCCTATAAAGAATTTAAACGCTCTATGAGCCATGTATTTAATCATTTAGATATCAGTAAACTTCATTATGGTGATATAGGTGGAGTGAGTGAGCTAAAAACTCAGATAAGTGATTACTTACATAAAACTAGAAGTTTAAAAGTATCAGACTTACTTGTATGTAATGGCTCACAAGAAGCTTTGTTTTTAATTTCAAAGGCCTTTATAAGTAAAGATGACTTCTTAGCCGTTGAGACTTTAGGCTACCCACCAGCACGCAAAGCCTTTGCTGCTTGTGGCGCGCAATTAATAGATATAAAACAAGATGAATATGGTTTATGTGTTGAGGACTTAAAAGCGCAACTTAGACGATATCCAATAAAAATGCTGTACTTAACCCCGCTGCATCAATACCCAACTACCGTTACGCTTTCGCCCACACGGCGCATGCAAATTTATCAATTATGTTATGAGTATGGCGTAATGATTATTGAAGATGATTACGATCACGAGTTTCATTATCGCTGTCAGCCATTGCAACCTATGGCTGGGGACGATCCCGCTGGGATTATTATTTACTTATCTACATTTTCTAAAATCATGTTCTCAGGCGCTAGAATTGGCTACATTTGTGCAGCTCCTGAAGTATTAGCACAGTTAACCGCATGGAAGCAGTTAATGAATCATAAAAATGATGTGGTTATGCAGCTAGCCGTTGCGCACTTTATGCAAGAAGGTGGATTTGAGCGCCACTTGAAACGCATGACTAAACACTATAAACAACGTTATGAAGCAATGGACAACACGTTAGCGTTGCTGCAATCACAGGGGCTACCAATAGAGTATAAAAAGCCAGACGGCGGTATGGCAATGTGGGTTAACTTAAATAAAAATACGAGTAATATAAAACAAGCAATGCAAAGTAAAAGCGTATATTTACAAGCGGAATCTGAATTTTACTTTGCTGACTCAGTGAGGAGTTTAATGCCCAAGCAATATAGTTATGTTCGCTTAGGCTTTGCAGGGCAATCAACCGAGGCAATGAAGCAAGGGCTCAAACTAATCACTGAATATAAGTAACTAGATACCGTTAATTATTTCTTAAAATCATCCGCATTGTAATAAAGTGGTTTAAGCGTACCGCAATTAATAAATTTATAGGTAAGCTCATTTTCAGGTGGTACACGTTTAGATGTCCGAAACTTTTGCATACAGGCGTTAACTAAATCGACAAAAATAAGATGGTTATAGCTCGGCGCTTTTTGAATTTTATGAATATAAATACGCTCAGTACCGTTTAGTGTGATCATGTCGTAGTCTTGCCATTGTGATGATTCACTCAACTCTTTAAGCTCTCTAGCATATAATTGCTTATCCAAGACCAGTTCTTTTTTTGAATAAATTAAACTGCCACCTTGTTGATAATCACCCTCGTAAATATCGGCAGTAATTGTAATTTCCTCACCACGCATTAAATGCTGAATATTAAACGCTAGTGGCTTTACGGTGATTAGTTCTGCATTTCTAACAAAGCCTAAAAATGCAACATCGGGGTTCCCTATTTTATAAACTACTTGCACATTATTGGGTGAATTATAAGCAGGTAAATTCATTGCTATAATAGACGAACCTTGATTAACCAACACCATAGGGTGCTCAGCATTGTAAGCGGGGTCTACCGGTGGAAGTTCTGCTTTTTCTTCTTCAGCTGCGGCAAAGCCACTTAAAGTGATTAGTAATAAAGTAAGTAGTAGGCGCATTATAATCTCAATTAATTTATGAGCTTAAATTGTAGTATAAAAATATATATTACATTGAGCTAATTGTACTTAATATTCAAATGTTAGGCGTATTGTAAAAGGCTCAAATGAGCCTTTTACAATTGAGGGTAATCACAATTAAATAAACGTTACTTAATTGCTTTTTTCACTTCTCGCCAATCTATTATTTTAAAGTTTTGTGGTTGCTGCGGTAGTCGGTTATATCCATCTTGTACAACTAAAATACCTTCAGGATAACCCGGTAGCGCTTTCGATGTTACGGTTAACCCATCAGTTTCTGATGCGCCATCAATACCGTTAACCAAGTCACTTACTATATTAAACTTACCTGCAAACTCTAAACTGGGTGTTTTAACATCCTGAATATTATTACTTATTTTATACAGCACGTAGCTATCATCGCCTTGGCTAGAAACAACTAAGTAACGTGCGTTTGTGCCGTGGTAAATTTCCATACCCTCAACATCATCAACAAGTTGCTCATTTATGCCTTGTAGCATAACCGGTGTATTATCAGCTGTAGGCTCAGCGCCTATATACCAAATACCGGCGTCTTCCTCACCTGCAAAAAGTTCACCACGTGCATCATCTGCACTACAGCCTTCTGGTTGGCTAGGTAGATTAAATTCTCGAACTAATTTACCTGTTACTTTATCGCCACTTTCGTCGAGTTTATATTGCTGATAAAGACCTGACTTATCATTAACAAATACATAATTCCCTGTTGCTGATGAATACATACACATGCCGTATATTTCGCTGAGATTGGTTGCAATATCATTAAGGTGTTTTACCTCGTTATTATCAACTGTTAAAACACTTATGCTGTTATTTGTCCGATTACTCGCGGTTATTAAAGTATTCGTACTATTTTTAATACTAGGGTGTTGGCGAACATCTACATTATTTAAGCGACCAATCTCGATTGATTGTTCAAGCCAGCCTTGTAAGTTGTAAACCATTAAGCCTCGACGTTTATCTGTGCCTAAAATTAAGCTTTTTGCAGGGTTACTTGAGTTTACCCAAATAGCGGGATCATCTGCGGCATCACCAAATGCTTGTACAGGCGTTGTTTGTGCACTGGCATGTATATGTGTCAATTTTTTAACAGTGTTTTTACCCGCATTTTTAACTGGTGTTGCTGGTATTGTACTTTGTGTATATGCGCCTGTTTCATCGTTATATAACACCGCAATAGCCTTATTGTTTGCGGTGTATTTAACCGCAACAGACTCTAAAGCTAAATTGCCATTTAGTTGCCAATGATTAATGCTTTTAGTAACAGGGTTATAGGCATAAATTGTATTATCATGTGTACTTGTAAACCACAGCGTGCCGTCGGTTGATGTAAAAAGAGCGCCTATTTCGCTATTTAGTGAGCCAAAAGGAGCAACGAGTGCTATTGGTTTTTTATCAGCTTGCGACTCTGCATTGGCATTTATAGACCAAATACCCACTTCACCTTCACTTACAAAAAGTGTGTTGCTTTGCTCGCTCACAGCGCATCCTGCAGCTTCGCTTACTCCTGCAAATTCACGCATGCTTACATTTGTTGTTTCATTATTACTTGTGTCGTAAATAACAGTTTCGGTAATCAAACCTCGTACATCAGGCACAAATGCCGACACAGTATTATTGTTTTTATTATTAAATAAACACACCGTATCGGGCTGAGCTTGTGGTGGGCTAATACGAGTTAACTCTTTTATATTCCAGCTGCTATTGGCTTGCTGTAATTTAAAAATAACGACGTTATCTTGGTCATTATCAATGGTCGCTAATAAATAAGTGGAGTTATTAAGTGCACTTATAGAAAGCGCCTCAAAACTACCTTTAGCAATGTTTTTACTCTGCTGGTTTTGGCTGTTTACCATTACCAAGCCTTGGCTTTCGCTTGCTAGCAGCCAGTTGTTGTCATTAATCCATACGGCTTGCGAGCCTTGCATATTCTCGCTTGGGCCAAAAGCATTGCTCTCGATAGACTCAAATGCTTTTTTAGTTGATATGTTATAGCTACAAGCACTTAAGGTGCTTATTAGCAGGCTTGTAAGCACTAAACCTTTTACTTTATTTAATTTAAAATTCATTATAATTCCTTTGCTGATCAGAGCGTTTTGAGTAACGTATCGAAAGTCACTTCATTGTTACCACGCAAACACCATGATTTAAAATGCGTAACGCAGCATTAATTGATAAACCGGACCCGCTTCTTCAGATTCAATTTCGTACTCATCAAAGCTACGATCGAACTGATCTGATACGGTATCAAACTTATTAAAGGTTTCGTCTTTACTTGCATCAAGCAGGTTTGAGCCCACTAAACGCAGCGTTACGTTTTCCCAGCGTTTTTCTATAAACACTTCAAAATCGGCACTGTAAGATGTTGTTACTTCTTCACCTACAATACGCCCATAAGCATCACCTTGCTTACGGTAAGTTGCACCAAATGCAGCTTTGAGTTCGGGTAAGTCTTGAATAAACCCAACGTTATAAACGTAGTCTGATTGATCGTTAAATTTTCGAGACCCAAAAAAGTCGGTTACTTCACTATCAAGCCATGAGTAATTTAAAAATACTCCAGTATTAGGCATGCTAAATGCGCCAAGCGGAGTAGATAAATCAAGCTCAACTCCTTTTACATTGCCATCGCCTGTGTTACGAGGCTGCAATACAAATGTACCTTCTCCTTCAGAGCCTTCTTGTCCTGTATTTGCTATTTCTATTAGGTCGTTTACTTTGCGGTAAAATAAATTAATGCCTACAACGCCACTTTTACCTAAGCGGTATTCGTAGCCTAAATCCATACCCCAAGCTGATTCTGGTTTTAATTCTGGGTTACCTAGTTGGTCGTTATCGCCAAGTTCTTTTTCGATAAGTGCTGGTGTTAAAAAATCAAACTCGGGGCGTCGTAAACTACGCGCAACAGAGGCGCTAACGCGTCCATTCTCACTTACGTTATAACGAAAATGTGCAGAAGGTAGAACAAAGTCGTAATTGTTATCTTCGGTTACACCAATTGTTTTATCATTAATTTTTGAATCAGTAGACTCCCAGCGAATGCCCAATTCCCAGGCAAATAAATCATCTTGGTGTTTAATAAGGGCAAACACATCAAAGCGGTCTTCCTCTAGCGTGTTTACGCCACCAATAACCGGTTCAAATTCACTGGTAAATACAGCCAAAGATAAAGGTGTTCCCACATATTGATCCCAGCTTGTAAGTGCTAATTCAAGCTCGTCTTCGGCTTCAAAAATATTGCTATCGCGCTTTTTATTTTGTAAAAATGCACCAAACTGAATTTCTTTATTGTCACCCCAAGGTTGGCTATGTTGCCACTGCAGGGTCCATTCTTTATCGTCTATGTCACTTTGAGCTTGTTCTTCTTCAAATATTATTGGCAGCTCTGACGTATCAAGCTCTACTTCTTGCTCGTATACCGACTCGTCAAATTTGGCGATACCAAACTTTAATTTACTTGTGCCGTTTAGCAGTGGAAATTCATAGGCGGTATTGATGTTGTAATTAGTTTGGTCAATATATTTAACATTGGCATTATCGGTTTCTAGGTTTCCGCCATTTACAATATCATTGCTGGTTGCTGTGGTATCGTCGTACTCAAACGAACGTTCATCCTCAGTGCGCTCTGTATCAACCCACATGGCGCTAATATTAAATTGGCTATCGTTATCAAAAACAATTTCGTAACTGGCGTTTAGTGATGTGTCGTCGCCATCGCGAGTGTCAGATTGGTCTTCGCGGTTATCAAACTCTTCGGTTTGAAAATTTATATTGTTTTCAGGGCTATCGCCGTAGCGCAGGCTGGTTTTTTGTTTTGGGTTATATCTGCCTTGTAAATTTGCACCAAGTAATAATCGCCCTCCAGCAAATTCAGTACCGTACACTGCAGCCAAGCTTTCTTTAAACTCGCCATCATCATAAAGCAAGCCGCCAGCACGTAAGTAACCACCATCTAAGCTGTAACCATCGCGCAGTACAATATTTAATGTGCCCGCTATCGCATCGGCTGAGCGATTGGCACTTGATGAGCGAATAATTTCAACGCGTTCAATTAATTCAGCCGGAATTCGGTCAACAAAAAATGAACGGTCGGCACCTGCGCCAGGTACTTCTTCACCGTTTATAAGTACCTTTGTATAAGCAGGGCTCAAGCCCCGCATACGTGCACCATCCGATTCAAGCACATCCGATAAAAATGTAACACTGGGTACTCGTTTTAATGCATCGCCTGCGGTTAAAGGTTCAAAACGTTGAAAGTACTCTTGTGAGTATTCTAAGGTTGGCGCGAGTTCGTCAGAGCGATTTCTATAACCAATTTCACCGTATACAACAATTTTATCAGAAACTTCTATATCTTTTTTCGTGGTTTCTTTTGCATCATCTTCTGCATAAGCCGTTAAGTTACATAAAGCTAATGCGGCTACCAGTGCTTTTATTTTAAAGTGTTTCATTGTATTTGCTCTTGGTTATTACAGGGTTGTTTCTTGGTATGGCGAGCAAGCTAAAGATAATTGATTACGTAAATGTGACAGGGTTTATTTTAAATACATGTATTTAGAGGTACTTGAGCAATATGTAGAGCGTATTGAGCTTTTATCACTCCCTGTAAAGGCTGGTGTTATCTACTGTGCAGGGCTGTTTTTAAGGTATGTATCATCTAGTTGTCACATAGCTGAGCTAATATGACCCTGCTAACACAAGCTTGTATGAACTAACTTTAAAGCTCATTTATAAACGAGATACTGCACATGCGATTTAACCCTTTTATCAGCCACCGATTACTAATAAACGCTATTATTGCGATGTTTTTTAGCGCTGTGTTTTTAAGTAGTTATTTAGGAGTATTAAAAACTTACGCCAGTATTCAGTGGCTCGATATTATGGGAGAGGGTGGTATTGTATTAATGACACTTGTATGGATTATCGCGTTATTAATTTCAAGACCACCGAGTAAAGTAACCACTTACTTAGTGATAGGTGTTGGGCTATTTATGTTCTCGGCAACGCTCGATTTACTTGATGAATGGCTAATGCACCCCGCGCACCAATGGCTGAGTTGGATTGAATCTCTGCCCGCTCCGTTAGGCATGTTATTAACAAGTATAGGTTTGTATTATTGGCATCAAGAGCAGTATGTATTAAATCGTCAGCTACGCCGCCGTGAAGCGCATTTACGTGAGCACGATAAGGTGTGTTCAATAACGGGTCTTTATAAGGCGCAGTATCTAGATTCAGCAATTAATGAGCAACTTACGAGCAAACAACCACTCTGGCTTGGGGCTATTGATATTCGTGATTTTTCGCATTTTAATAGTGAGTTTGGCTTTAGTGAGGGCGACCGGTTACTGCGTGAAATTAGCGAGCTATTGTTAATGAATTGCCGACTAAGTGATGTAGTGTGCCGCTACGCAGGAGATTGCTTTATGGTATTGATGCCAGCCACCACAGAGCAGCAAGCTAAAGAGTTGATGGCACAAATTAAAGGAGCTCTAAAGCATTGTGCATTTAAAGTTGAAGCATCTAAAAAAGCAAAGTTTCAATATGTCACTACCGCCTTAATACAAGGTAATACGCATAGCAGTACAGGTAAACTAACAAGCCAACTGCATAGTCAATTACAACAAAAAAAGCATCAACTAAAAGTAGCGCACCGTGCACATGTTTGTTAGCCAAGACGACAAATATTTAAGCGCTCAAGGGCTTATTACGTCAGCTGTAGAGCTTGCTCAAAGCCGAAACATAAATTTACATAAGCTGCTACGCGGTACCGGTATTTTTGAACAAGACTTACTTAACTTTCAGCATACATTTAGTGTGTCTCAGCAGGTGCGTTTATTAGCTCAATTTAAGTTGTTGATGAAAAGTACTGACAGTGGTTTTTTACTCGGTAGCCAACTTATTAACGACACTCGAGCCGAAGCTCAGGCATTAAAATATAGCGATAATTTAGCTCAAGTATTAAAGCAATTATCACTTTTAAGAATGCAATTAGCGCCTTTGCTGTTTAGCCAAACGTATATTAAAAACGATAATGTTTATATTTATATTCAGCCAGCACATGGGTTTGATGAAAGCCTTTACCACTATGTGCTAGAGATATACAGCACTGCATTTTATAGTTTACTTAAACGAGTGAGCGAAAGTTACCCGCATTGTCAGTTCGACTTTGCTTTTAAACGCCCTCGGCATATTCAAGAATATGAGCAAAATTTAGGGCTAAAGGTAAGTTTTGATAAGCCATGTACTCGCTGGGTATTAAATAAAACCATGTTAAGGGCTAAAAACCCGCATGCGAGTCAATTACGATTTATGCAAGCGCAGTCGCAGCTACATAATAAAAGCGTAGTTAGCATGACTTTTATTGAAGCCGTCTGCAGATACTTATACTCTCACCCAAGTGCTAATTTAGAGTGCACCGCAAAGCACTTTGCTATGAGCTCAGCTACATTTAAGCGCAGACTCAAACTCAATGGGGTACGCTTTTCAGCGTTAATAGATGAGCAAAATAAGCACAAAGCTATTTACCTACTTACTCTGTGCGCTAAACATAACGAACAAGTCGCTGAACATTTAGCTTTTTACGATATACCTAACTTTCGGCGCGCCTTTAAACGCTGGACAGGCTTAACACCTAATCAGTTAAAAGCGCAATAAGTTACTCAGTTGCCATGTCTATGGAGTGCAACAATGTTCGTGCATTTAAATGAAGATTTGGATCTTCTGGGTTTGACGTATTAGTCAGCCAAATTACATTGCCTTCTTTATTTACAAATAATGTAGTAGGTGTGCCTCGTATACCTAATTGCTGTGCTATTGCATCGGCTTTTACAGCTGTTTTAAAAGTATAACCTCTTTCGCTAAGTGCTTTAGCGGGAGTAGCATCGTCATCTTCTTCAAAGCTCACGGCAATAACTTTTAATCCCATATCATCAATTTTTTGAAGTGCTGGCTGCAGCTTTTTACAGTACGGACACCATGTTGCCCAAAAGTGTAAAACGTAAGGTTGACCTAATAAATCTTGAGTATTGAGTGGCGACCCATCAGCCATTTGTAAATTTAATGTTGGCAATTTAGGATATGTTGCTTCTGAGCTTGTATCTTGTGCGTAAGCTGTAAAGCTTAATAAAATTAGCGTGATGGTAATAAATAGCTGTTTCATAATATGCTCTTTTTTATTTTACATATTAAACAAGAACGATAATTTAACATTTTTATTTCAAACTAAAAGCCAGCAGCTTGTTCAACAACAATAGCGTGGCGTTTAGCGAGGCGTAGGTGATCTCTATCGTAACCTCCACCTATCACAGTAGCTACAGGTGTATTGTGTTCAAGGCAGCGTTTTAGCACTAAATGGTCACGTTTAGCTATGCCATCCCAGCTAATATCTAACTTACCCAAGCCATCACCTTGCCAAATATCAACGCCAGCATCGTAAAGTACTAAGCTTGGGTTTAGCTCTTTAAGTAAATAACTTAGTGTTTCGTTAACTATGGCAAGGTATTCGTCGTCCTTCATATTATTTGCCAGGCCAATGTCTAAATCGCTAGCGGACTTTCTAAAGGGGAAGTTTTTTTCACAATGGATAGAGCAAGTATACGCATAGGGTTGATGCTTTAACATTGCAGCTGTGCCATCACCTTGGTGCACGTCTAAATCAAAAATAAGTACGTTAGTTACCTCACCCGATGTAATTAAAGTTTGCGTGGTAAAGGCCAAATCGTTAACCATACAAAAACCAGAACCAAAGTCATTATGTGCGTGATGTGTACCACCAGCAAGATGACACGCTATACCGTGTTTAAGTGCTAAGCGGGCTGTCTGTAGCGTTCCTTGAGGGGCTGTAAATGTACGTGCCATAAGCTCTTTTGACCAGGGTAGACCAATGCGACGCATGGCTTTTTCATCTAAGCGGTTGTGCCATAAATCTTGGATATAATTATCGCAATGCACAAGCTCAAGCGGCTCTGGCGTGCCTAATATTGGCTCAACTAGGTTACTGCCGATTAAACCAAGCTCTGCAACATGTTGATATAAATGTGCAAATTTACTCATTACAAAGCGATGTTTAGGATCAAAGCTAAACGAGTAGTTAGGATGGTATACCAAAGGCAAATGAGGATTTAAGCGCATATTTACAAGCTTTATAAAGTTTGCGCTATGGTAATCAACTTAAGAGAATGAGTCTATTGTGAGTCATTAATAAGTGACGCTAATTCGCGATGCAGTAGCTCATCATCGGCTAAGTTTAGCTCTATTAAACGCTTTAAATAAGTAATACTGTCTATATCAATGTGATGGCATTTTAAACCAATATGATCGGCTTCAATATGGCAAATCACTACTTCCATTTTTATTTCTATATCGCTTTGAGGTAATGTAAAACGCAGTATTGCTTGCGTATTGTGGCTGCCAATAAATGCATCACAATTAGTAACCAACGCGCCATGTAACGATAGATCGAGTAATTTACACGGATACTGTTGGCTATCAAAACATAACAGAGCGTTAGTTGAAAATAGCACACGAGAAAACTGTCGACGATTTTGCATAACCTAATTTAGCCTTACTGTTTTTATAATAAATTAAGCATAGCGGGTAATTCTCTACATGCTAGCAAGATGTGCTCCTGTAATGCTGGTGGCATAAAAAAGCCCTGCAAAGTGCAGGGCTTAAGTTATACAAACATAAAATTAACCAATATTTTTAGCCAATTTTTTTGTATTTAATACGTTTAGGTTGAGTTGCCTCAGCGCCTAGGGTCTTTTTAAGCCACTCTTCATATTCAGTGTAGTTACCATCAAAGAAGTTAATTTGACCTTCGTCGCGGTAATCTAAAATATGTGTAGCAATACGGTCAAGGAACCAACGGTCATGCGAGATACACATTACACAACCTGGGAACTCTAAAATAGCGTTCTCCAGTGCACGTAGTGTTTCAACGTCCAAGTCATTGGTTGGCTCATCGAGTAGTAACACATTGCCGCCAGCTTTTAATAACTTAGCAAGGTGTAAACGGTTACGCTCACCACCTGATAGGTCTTTAACAAACTTTTGCTGATCGTTACCTTTAAAGTTAAAGCGACTTACATATGCTCGGCTTGGGAACTCAAAGTTACCAATTTTCAGTACGTCTTGTCCGTCTGATATTTCTTGGAAAACAGTTTTGCTTTCGTCCATACCGTCGCGGAACTGATCAACAGTAGCTAGGTGTACTGTTTCGCCAACACTGATGCTACCGCTGTCTTGCGTTTGCTCACCGCTTATCATTTTAAACAGCGTTGATTTACCCGCGCCATTCGCGCCAATAATGCCCACAATGGCACCTTTTGGCATGCTAAAGCTTAAGTCATCAATTAAAACTCGATCGCCAAAACTCTTACGAAGATTAGTTACTTCAAGTACTTGGTCACCTAAACGCGGACCAGGTGGGATAAACATCTCGTTAGTTTCGTTACGTTTTTGGTAATCAGACTGCTGCATTTCAGTAAACTGAGCCATACGTGCTTTTGACTTAGCTTGACGACCTTTAGGGTTTGAACGAACCCATTCAAGTTCTTGCGCAATTGATTTTTGACGTGCTTTTTCAGATTTTTGTTCTTGCTGTAAGCGCGCATCTTTTTGTTCAAGCCAAGAAGAGTAGTTACCTTCCCATGGAATACCTTCACCACGGTCAAGCTCTAATATCCAACCAGCTACATTATCAAGGAAGTAACGGTCATGCGTTACAGCCACAACAGTGCCTTCGTAATCGTGCAAGAAGCGCTCTAACCATGCAACCGACTCAGCATCCAAGTGGTTAGTAGGTTCATCAAGGATAAGCATGTCTGGTTTTTCAAGTAATAATCGACATATAGCAACACGGCGACGCTCACCACCTGAAAGGTGCTCAATTTTAGCATCCCACTCTGGCAGGCGAAGTGCATCAGCTGCGCGTTCTAAAACGTTGTCGATGTTATGACCATCGTGCGCCTGAATAACAGCTTCAAGCTCGCCTTGCTCTTTTGCAAGTGCGTCAAAGTCAGCGTCTTCCATGGCGTATTCGTTATACACTTCGTCAAGACGTTTAAGTGCATGTTTAACTTCGCCAACAGCTTCTTCAACAGTTTCACGTACTGTTTTACTTTCGTCTAAAACAGGTTCTTGCGGTAAATAACCAATTTTAGTACCAGGCTGAGGATGTGCATCACCTTCAAAATCTTGGTCAACACCGGCCATAATACGCAGTAACGTAGATTTACCAGAACCGTTTAAACCAAGCACACCAATTTTAGCGCCAGGAAAAAAGTGCAACGAAATATCTTTTAAGATAGTGCGCTTAGGTGGCACAACCTTAGATACTCGACTCATCGAGAATATAAATTTATCAGGTAAAACCATGGAGGAAAGCCTTCAAATAATAATAAAAATTTCAATGTTGTATTGTAGTGGCTGACGGGTGAAACAGTCAACGAATGCTGTATAGAACAATACACTTACCTAAGCGGTACTTTGTTTTGATTGCTCGTTAAAAACACTACTATTACAGGATTTCTATTGTGTAAAATTCTGTAATCTATTGTTTTATATTGTTCAAATACATTTCATTTTTAACAAAAGTGGTACAGTATATTTACAAGCTGTAAAGTATAAGCAAGTTATATAGGCAGGCCACACTTAGTTTGTTGTTAAACATCACATTATTAAATATTACAAAGGTTTAAAGGAATGAACATGAAAATAGTTACAAGGTTAGGGGCATTACTTTTAGGTTTATACTCATTTTCGAGCCAAGCAGACATACTCCACGTAAATGGTTATTACCAAGGAATAGGGATAGGGTCTACGCAAATTGATGTATACGAGAGTGATAGCATACAGTTTACAACGCTTTACGGCCGGTTTGGATATCAGTTTTCGCGTTACTTTGCATTAGAAGGGCGTATAGGTTTTGGGTTAAATGATGAGTCAACGCCTCTAAACGGAATTGTTTACACTCAGAACCCACAGGACGGTTCGCTGAGTTCAGAATTCATTAAGAGCGAAATCGATTCAAGCCTTGATTTGCAAACAAGTATATTTGTAAAAGCTAATTATCCAATTTCATCTCGAGCTGATGTGTTTTTATTTGGTGGCTATGGTAGAAATAAATTAAGTTACAATGAAGGCGACTTAAAAAACCTTGCAGAATCAATAACTGGTACAGATACAAATTCTACGCTAATAACTGAGCAAAACTACGATGAAGGCGGCGTAACGTACGGAACCGGCATTGACTTTAGGCTAACTCAACGCTGGCAAGTAAGTGCTGAATACCAATATTTTGATACAAATGAAGGCGATATTTACGCTCTTAATTTATCTGTAAATTATCGTTTTTAATTATAATAGCGCTACTGATTTTAGTAGCGCTATTTCAATTCACTAAAACAAAGTACTTCAATATAAATGCATTCCCTCTCATCTATAACTTTTAGTAAATCTTAAAAAAATCATGAAAAAATTTCATTTGGACATCTATACATCTAGAGGTTGATATTTTTTACTTTCAGTTCATAATTAAGCCTCGGTTTTTATGAGCAGGAGTAAAGTATGCCAATTACAGTAAAAGACGAGTTGCCGGCAATTGCACGTTTACGTCAAGAAAACGTATTTGTAATGCCAAAAAGTCGTGCAAAAACGCAAGAAATACGCCCAATGCGTTTGGCTATTTTAAACTTAATGCCTAATAAAGTAGAAACCGAAGTTCAGTTTATTCGCTTACTTGCCAACTCACCTTTGCAAGTAAACGTAGAACTACTGCGCCTCGACACTCACCGCAGTAGCAGCAACTCAGAAGAGCACCTTGATACCTTTTACCGTTACTTTTCTGAGGTTAAAGACAACAATTACGATGCGTTAATAGTAACCGGTGCGCCACTTGCGCATTTAGAATACGACGATGTAGCGTATTGGGATGAGTTAAAGGTTATTATTGATTGGGCTGAGCAACACGTTACCTCTACGTTATTTTCGTGTTGGGCAGCGCATGCAGCGTTATATCACCGTTACAATTTAAAACGCGATTTAAAAGACGATAAACTGTGTGGCGTATTTACTCACCAGTGTTATTTTGATCACGGCGCACTGACTCGCGGATTCGACGATACCTTTTTGGTACCGCACTCACGCTACGGCCATATTGATATAAATAAAATAAACGCCTGTGAAGAACTCGTTGTACTGGCAGGTTCTGAGCGAGTAGGGGCTTACTTACTTAAAAATAAATCGGGTAGTCAAGTGTTTATAACCGGCCACCCAGAGTACGACGCCGACTCGCTAAAAGCAGAATACGAGCGCGATTGTAAAAAAAGCCCTAATGCACCAAAGCCCGAAAATTACTTTCCGGATGACGATGCAACCAAACAACCTTCAAAAACGTGGCAAAGCCATGCTTTTTTACTTTTTTCGAACTGGTTAAATTACTACGTGTACCAAACCACACCGTATGATATTAATTTAGTTAGCCAAGACGTGAGGACTAACAACTATGCCGAATAACGCGCCTACAAATAATAAGCAAGCCGAAATAAGTGCCGCATTAAAAGAACGCATTTTAATTTTAGATGGCGCAATGGGCACCATGATCCAAGATCATAAGCTAGAAGAAGAAGACTATCGCGGAGAGCGTTTTAAAGACTGGCATGTATTAATTAAAGGTAATAACGATTTATTAAGCCTAACCAAGCCCGACTTAATCACTGATATTCATCGTGGTTTTTTATCAGCGGGCGCCGATATTATCGAAACCAACACGTTTAACTCGACCACTATTTCGATGGAAGATTACGACATGGCAAACCTAAGCCGTGAAATAAACCTAGAGTCGGCTAAATTAGCACGCGCAATTTGCGATGAATTTACGGCTAAAACGCCAGAAAAACCGCGCTATGTAGCCGGTGTTTTAGGGCCGACATCTAAAACGTGTTCAATTTCGCCAGACGTAAACGATCCGGGTTACCGAAACGTTACTTTTGATAAGCTAGTTACTGCGTATGTAGAGTCTACCCTTGCATTAATGGAAGGCGGCGCCGATTTAATACTAATCGAAACTATATTCGACACGCTTAATGCAAAAGCCGCCTCGTTTGGTGTAGAAGAAGCCTTTGAACAAGCAGGGCGCACATTACCAGTTATGATCTCGGGCACTATTACTGACGCTTCTGGCCGTACGCTTTCAGGGCAAACAACCGAGGCATTTTATAACTCTATTCGCCATATTAAGCCTATTTCGATTGGTTTAAACTGCGCGCTTGGCCCTGATTTACTGCGCCAATATGTAGAAGAGCTTTCGCGCGTGTGCGAAACCTTTACATCGGTACACCCTAATGCGGGCTTGCCTAATGAGTTTGGTGAATACGACTTAGAAGCGCCTGAAATGGCAGCCGAAATTATCGATTGGGGTAAATCGGGCTTTATTAATATAGTAGGTGGATGTTGTGGCACCACGCCTGCGCATATTCGTGCTTTTGCAAAAGGTCTAGCGGGCGTTAAACCACGCCAATTGCCAGAGCTTGAAGTACGCATGCGTTTATCAGGCCTTGAAGCCTGTAACTTAAATTAAGGAGCCAACATGACCCAACAAATAGCAGTATTTACTAATGTCGGCGAACGTACCAATGTAACCGGTTCTGCCATGTTTAAACGTTTAATCATGGAAGAAGACTTTGAAGCCGCGCTAACAGTGGCCCGCGAACAAGTAGAAAATGGCGCACAGGTTATTGATATAAACATGGACGAAGCCATGTTGGACTCAAAAGCCGCGATGGTTAAGTTTTTAAACTTAATAGCCTCAGAGCCTGATATTTCACGCGTACCCATTATGGTCGACTCCTCTAAATGGGAAGTAATAGAAGCAGGCCTAAAGTGTATTCAAGGTAAGGCCATTGTTAACTCTATATCGCTAAAAGAGGGCGAAGAGCCGTTTATTCGCCAAGCTAAAATAATAAAACGTTTTGGTGCAGCTGCCGTTGTAATGGCGTTTGATACTGACGGGCAAGCTGATACAGCAGACCGCAAATATGAAATATGTGCCCGCAGCTACAAAATATTAGTAGAAGACATTGGTTTTCCACCAGAAGATATTATATTCGACCCTAATATATTTGCCGTAGCCACCGGTATAGAAGAGCACGACAACTACGCAGTAGAATTTATTGAAGGCACACGCCGCATTAAACAAAACTTACCGCACTGTAAAGTGTCGGGCGGGGTGTCAAATGTATCGTTTTCATTTAGGGGTAATAACCCAGTACGTGAAGCTATTCACTCGGTATTTTTATACCACGCCATAAAAGCGGGTATGGATATGGGCATTGTAAATGCAGGGCAACTCGCCGTTTACGACGACATCCCAGAAGAGCTTCGTAAAGCCGTTGAAGACGTAATACTTAACACAGACCCAGGTGCAGGCGAGCGTTTAGTAGAGCTTGCACCAAAATACTCTGGTATGGCACAAGCCGAGCGAGTAGAAGATTTAGAATGGCGCACATGGCCTGTTGAAAAACGCCTTGAGCACGCGCTTGTAAAAGGCATTACTACCTTTATAGATGAAGATACCGAAGAGTGCCGCGCTGCTGCCGATAAACCTATTCACGTAATTGAAGGGCCGTTAATGGATGGCATGAACGTAGTAGGGGATTTATTTGGCGCAGGTAAAATGTTTTTACCACAAGTGGTTAAATCGGCGCGCGTAATGAAACGAGCCGTAGCCTACTTAGACCCATTTATTGAAGCCGAAAAAGAAGAAGGTTCAACCAATGGTAAAATAGTGATGGCGACCGTAAAAGGCGACGTACACGACATAGGTAAAAACATTGTAGGCGTGGTACTACAGTGTAATAACTACGAAGTTATTGATTTAGGCGTAATGGTACCTGCCGATAAAATACTGCAAACCGCCATCGACGAAAAAGCCGATATTATTGGTTTATCGGGCTTAATTACCCCATCGCTTGACGAAATGGTACACGTAGCAAAAGAAATGAAACGCCGTGGTTTTGAACTGCCGCTACTCATTGGTGGTGCAACTACCTCTAAAGCGCACACCGCAGTAAAAATTGAGCCGCAATATGATAAAGGCGTTGTGTATGTAAATAACGCAAGCCGTGCAGTTGGTGTGGTTTCAAACTTATTATCAAAAGACATTAAACCTGACTTTTTAGCTAAAACTAAAGCTGAATATGTAAAAGTACGCGAGCAACAAGCGCGTAAAAAACCACGCTCTAAGCCTGTTACAATCCAGCGCGCACGCGATAACGCAGCAAAGCTTGATTGGGATAACTACACGCCACCAGTGCCTAAAAAGCTGGGCGTGACTGAATTTAAAAATGTATCAATTGCTACTTTGCGTAAATACATAGATTGGACGCCATACTTTATGACGTGGTCAATTGCCGGTAAATACCCGCGCATAATGGACGATGAAGTAGTAGGCGAGCAAGCGCAAAGCTTATTTAAAGACGCTAACGATATGTTAGACGACCTTGAAAAAGCAGGCAGTTTGCAACCACTTGGTGTAATTGGTTTATTCCCGGCTAACCGCGTGGGTGATGACATAGAAATATACACCGACGAAACACGCAAAGAAGTATTAACTACTTCATGCCATTTACGCCAGCAAACCGAAAAAACCGACTTTGCTAATTATTGCCTAGCCGACTACATAGCACCAAAAGGCACGCCTGATTACTTTGGCGCGTTTGCAGTAACGGGCGGCCTAGAAGAAGACGACTTAGCAAATGCGTTTGACGCACAGCAAGACGACTACAACAAAATAATGGTTAAAGCGGTTGCCGACAGGCTCGCCGAAGCGTTTGCAGAATACCTGCACGAAAAAGTACGTAAAGAGTATTGGGGTTTTGCACCAGACGAAAACCTAGCAAACGATGAGTTAATACGCGAAAACTACCAAGGTATTCGTCCAGCGCCAGGTTACCCTGCGTGCCCAGAGCACACTGAGAAAAAGAAAATTTGGCAGTTGCTCGACACCGAAAAACGCATTGGCATGCAGCTAACCAGCTCGTACGCCATGTGGCCAGGTGCTGCGGTTTCGGGCTGGTATTTCTCACACCCAGAGGCAAAATACTACGCCGTAGCAGCTGTGCAAAAGGATCAGGTAGAAGACTACGCTAAACGAACCAATATGACGCTTGAAGAGGCTGAAAGATGGCTATCGCCTAACTTGGGGTATGATCCGGAATAAAAGCGAAAAGGTTAAATAGCGAAGCGGTCAAAGGTTAAAGCGGTCAGTTTTTAGCTTTCAGCTATCAGTAAAACAAAAACGAGCCAAATTGGGCTCGTTTTTGTTTTAAAGTTTATTAGTGAGCAACTCATTTATTTTATTCGTAACATCTTTTGGAGTTGGTTTAGTCGTTTGGTGTTTTAACCAATCTATTAGCTCCACTCTGACTTTAAAGCCTTCTTTAATGCAATAGCTTTGGGAGCTTACCCAAATATCAGGTGCACCAATTGAGCCTCGGCCATACCAATTACAAATACTATAACCTTCACTCTCAATTTTATTTTCAATAATGTTAGTGTAAACGGGTATGGTAACAACCATAACTAATAAAGTTATTCCACACAGTTTGAACCACTTATTCAGTAGGCTTGGGCTAATTTCAGTGTTCTTAATTTTTAGCCAGAGTAAGCCTGTTAGCGTCCCAAACATTGGAACGCACAAAATTAAACTTGGGCTAAAGCTGCGTTCTTTAAAAATGAGGGCGTTGTTGTTTAAAGCTTCAATTACTGACGATACTTCAACCCATGCCGCAAAAGGTGAGGCTATGGTAAAAATTAAAAACAGTATAAATAAAAAAGCATGTTTAATATTTTCGCTTAAAGTTAATTTTTCAGATGTCATTAAATTATCGTAATTCATTTTAAGAAAGGTAAACCGAAAATTCGGTGCATAAATTCTATGGGGCTTTCTTCATACAAGCGTTGAGCATCATGCAATTGATTTTGTGCTCTTTGTATATTACTTTTTAAGTTTTTTTCCGCTACTCTTAAGCTTGAAGCAATTTTTTCAGATAACTCATCACTATCGATAAAAGTATAAGCAAAAAAAGTTAATGCAGTACCAATCACTATTACAGCTATCATCGGACCTACAGCAACAACAGCAGCTGTGCCTACAATAGAAGAGACAGCATACCATGCAATGCTAGATGATGTAGCGGCAATAGCAACATCAACAGAGAAACCACCTATAAAGTCGTGCCACAGCTTCTCATCATTAACTAATTGTTCTACTGTATGAAATCCTGCAGATATAAGAATGCTAACCAAAAAGCCTGTTTTAATTGATTTTTTTGCGCCGAGTTTACCTATACCAAATGATACAAGTTGTGGGTTGTTCGCTAAATAGCGAGTTCCAGTGAGGTGCCGTCTTAGACCTGGATAACCTTTGAAAATTATATAGTTTTTCCCTGAATAACTTTTTACTTTAAAAGTATCAAAAGCTTTTCCGCTTCTTTTCATTTCTGTTGCTATAGCCGTAACTGCAACTATATCCATCCCAATTGGAATAAGGCCTGAACTATTTTTTATCCAGTCTCTATAAAGTGGCCATAAGTCAGATGAAATATTATTTTTCTCAAATACAGTCTCAAACCAATTAATAATTTTACCAGGACTTTGCCCAGCAAGCTTTTTTAGGCTAACAATATAATCAACAAATTCAGATGCATTCATGTGAACTAGATTATACTGGTTTGACTTTAAGGTTGCAGATAACTGCTTTTCTTTTTGGCGGCTTCTAAGATCTTCCCTGGCGGATATTAACATTTTATTTCCCTATAAATAGTATGTACCTATAATGCATCTATATTATACAATTTGTATGTATAGTCAAAGTTTAAAGTCGGGATTTAGATTTTTAACTCAAAATTATAAATGTCTTAAACATTTAACTTTAAACGATAACACTCAAAACTTTTTATTTGTTACATATTAATAGGCTATTAATGAAGTATCTAAATTACATCTTACTTTGCATATATCTATTTTTCACATCGAACACATTTGCGCTTGAGCAGAAATATCACGAGAGTGTTTTACCTGTTATTGCTGCTTTTAAAACGCAGGATAAAACTGCGATTGCTGCGCATATTCGCTACCCTCTAAAAAGGCAATATCCATTGCCTGACATTAAAAATGAAGCTGAGTTTATTAAACGCTTTGATGAAGTGTTTGACGATGAACTTGTTGCCGTTATTGCCAGTTCAAACATTAATACTGATTGGGAGAAAGTAGGTTGGCGCGGTATTATGCTATATAACGGTGTTTTGTGGGTAGATACAGACGGCAAAATTATAACTGTAAATACTCAAAATGTTAAAGAGCAAGCATTTGCTGAACGATTAATTGAACACGATAAGCAATCTCTGCATTCAAGTGTTAATACTTTTAAAAAACCAATACTCAATTGGAAAACGGCTAACTACCATATTCGCGTTGATGATCTAGACGATGGGAATTACCGTTATGCTGTATGGAGTATTGATAAAAAAATTAGCGAAAAGCCCGACATGATTTTATTAAACGGTGATATTACCTTTGAGGGTAGTGGCGGGAATCATCACTATACGTTTAAAAATGGACGTTACAGTTATGTGTTACAAGTAACCATTATTGGTTGTGATACATCACCGCCAGGCTGGCTTGAAGTTTACAAAGACGAACAACGGGTTTTATCTGAAGATGTTATAAGCGCTATTTAATTTAGTATTAGCAACTTACTTAATAATGAGTAATGTTTTTTAGTACCAAACGTTCTAGTAATTAGTATTTTAATAAAATAGTTCTAAGTGGTAGGCTAAAAAGTAGTAAGTAAATTAAAACCGTCCACGCGCTGTAGGGAGTCGTCCTGTAAAGCGCTTTGCAAGGAGTCTAGTATGATCACCCTTACCATTAATGGTAATAAACATGAGTTTTCTGGCGACCCGTCAACGCCAGTATTATGGTACCTGCGAGATGAATTGAATTTAACGGGCCCTAAATTTGGCTGTGGTATGGCACAGTGCGGTGCGTGTACTGTGCATATTGATGGGGTAGCGCAGCGCTCATGTGTATTACCGGTATCGGCTGTAGTGGGGCGCAATATTACCTCTATTGAAGGGCTAAGCGAGCAGGGCGATCATCCAGTGCAAAAAGCGTGGGTTGAGCATAAAGTGCCGCAATGTGGATTTTGTCAGTGCGGACAAATTATGCAAGCGGCAAGCTTATTAGCAGCTAACCCCAACCCAACTGATGATGAAATAGTGAGTAATATGTCGGGCAATATTTGTCGTTGTGGTACATACCCACGTATTCATAAAGCGATTAAGTCGGCGGCTAAAACCATGGCGGGGGTTGAATATTTTGACCCTAATGAACAAGGGGAAGAGGTATGAAAAACGACAATACGTACTTTGACCTAAACCGCCGCCAATTTTTAAAAACTAGCGCAATAGGCGCATTGGTATTAGGCACATATTTTGTAGGCAGTGCGCCAAAAGCATTTGCTGGCGTGTTAGAGCAACCGTCTGAGCAAGCAAAACGTGCTAACTTATTTATAGCTCTGCGCCCCGATGGCATGGTTGAAATAACCTGCCATCGCTCTGAAATGGGTCAGCAAATTCGCACCGCGATTGCACAAATAGTTGCCGATGAAATGGAAGCCGCGTGGGATAAGGTTATTGTTATTCAGGGTAAGGGCGACCCTAAATACGGCGATCAAAATACCGATGGCTCGCGCAGTATTCGCTACAACATGAAGCGCCTGCGTGAAATGGGCGCAAGTGTGCGTTACATGATGCAGCACGCTGCCGCTAAGTATTGGAAAGTTGACCCGCAGACCTGTACAGCCAATCAACACGTTGTTACACACAGCTCAGGTAAATCGCTTACTTATAAAGATTTAATCGACTTAGCGCTTACAATAACGCCACCAGAAGCTGACAAACTAACACTTAAAACACGCAAAGAATGGCGCTACATTAATACTGGCATGGCGCACATAGATTTAGCCGATTTAGTAACAGGTAAAGCAATATTTGCAGCCGATGTACGCGAACCACAAGCGCTAGTGGCTATAATTGAACGCCCGCCGGTAGTAGGCGGTGTTGTTAAGTCATTTGATGCCAGTGCTACAAAAGCGATAAACGGCGTTGTAGATGTTATTGAAATTCCTGCACCAAAAGGCGCACCGCAGTTTCAGCCAAAAGGCGGTATTGCGATTATAGCTAAAAACACATGGGCTGCATGGCAAGGGCGTAAAGCATTAAAAGTCGTATGGGATGATGGCAAAAATGGCGATTACAATTCAGAAGAATTTAAAAAGTCATTACTAAAAACAGTACAAACTCCACAGGCAAACATACGTGATAAAGGCGATGCCATGGGCGTGTTGGCTAAATCGAGCAATAAACTCGTAGCTGATTATTACGCGCCGCATCTTGCTCAAGCACCAATGGAGCCGCCGTGTGCAACAGCTATGTACAACAAAGATAGTGTTGATATATGGGCTGCTACGCAAAATCCACAAGCCGATATGAAAACAGTGGCGGCAATGCTTGGCATGGATGAGAGCAAAATTAATGTTCACGTTACCATGTTAGGAGGCGGCTTTGGGCGTAAGTCAAAACCTGACTTTTCAGCAGAAGCAGCTTACCTTTCAATGAAAGTAGGCAAACCTATTCGTGTGCAATGGACGCGTGAAGATGACTTACAACATGGTTTTTACCATGCGGTTTCGGCTCAGCACATTGAAGCATCGCTAGATAAAAATGGCGCAATAGAATCTTATTTACACCGCACCGCGTTTTCACCAATTACGTCTACCTTTTCAGAAGGGGCGACTACGCCAGGAAGCTTTGAACTGCGTTTAGGGTTTACCGATAACCCAATTAACACACCTAACATGAAGTTAGAAAACGGTGATGCGCAAGCCAAAGCACGAATTGGTTGGATGCGCTCTGTATCAAATATTTTTCATGCCTTTGCTATTCAGTCATTTATTGGCGAAGCGGCGCACAAAGCCGGTCGCGACCAAAAAGACTATTTACTAGACACCATAGGTCCGAGTCGTATTGTTGATGTAACTGAGCAAAATGCCACATACGATAATTACGGTGGCGATAAAGAGGTTTACCCTTTAGATATTGGCAGACTGCGCCATGTTATTGAAAAAGTAGCTGACATGAGTAAATGGGGGCGAGAACTTCCTAAAGGGCGAGGTTTAGGCATAGCAGCACACAGAAGCTTTTTAACTTACGTAGCTACGGTAGTTGAAGTAGAAGTGTCGGATGCTGGCGATTTAAACGTAATTAAATCGTGGGTTGCCATTGATGCGGGTACGGTTGTAAACACCGATACCGTTAAAAACCAAACCCAAGGTGGCTCTATTTATGGGATTACAACTGCAATCAGCGATGGTATTACCTTTGATAAAGGCCGCGTGCAGCAAAGTAACTTTCATGATTATCGCGTACCGCGTATGAGCGACTCACCTCTTGAAGTTGAAGTTGAAATAGTACAAAGTGATGCACCACCAGCAGGGGTAGGCGAGCCATCTACACCAGTTTATGCGCCAGCATTATGTAATGCTATTTTTGCAGCGTGCGGAAAGCGTATTAGGCAGTTACCGATTGGTAACCAATTAAAAGCGTAGCTAAATAACCTACAGCTTAAACAAAAAAACCGCCAAAATGGCGGTTTTTTTAGAAGTTAGCGATTAGTGAGTTTTTTCAAACTCATCAACTTCACGCTCTGCTTCTTCTTTAGATTTACCATACTGCTGCTGGATTTTACCCACAAGCTCTGTACGGCTACCTTCAATTTTGTCTAAATCGTCGTCAGTAAGATCGCCCCATTTTTGTTGAGCCTTACCTTTAAGTTCGTTCCAATTACCTTTCATACGATCGCTGTTCATAAGTTTCTCCTTACTTAGATTTAATTAACGTTCAGTATAAAAGGAGCAAGGCGTGTACCAACAAGTTAAATATTTATTTTATATTAATAATCAGTGTTTTATGTTTTTGTTGAGGCAGTAATGATTAATGTTGTGAGCACATCCTTAAAAAATGTACAGAGCGGTCTGTAATTATTTCCGATTATGTAACCCTTAATTAAATCCTTTATAACCACACAGCTTTAGCGGCGCGTATATTTTTGGTTTTTGTTACAATGCACACAAAGCAATTTTGGGTAAATAGCTGTGCTGCCGGTTCAAGACATATATCAACAACTCGTTACTACATTACAAAGTAATCCTATTACGTTATTACAAGCGCCGCCTGGCGCGGGTAAATCTACGTGGTTGCCGCTGCAACTCATGCGTGACGGGCATTTTAAACGTATTGTAATGCTAGAGCCTCGCCGTTTAGCTGCACGTAATATTGCCAGTTATTTAGCAAAGTGCCAAAACGAGAGTGTTGGGCAAAGTGTGGGCTTGCGGATTAGGGGCGAGGGTAAAGTAAGCGCTAATACGCGCCTCGAAATAGTTACCGAGGGCATGCTAACGCGCATGCTGCAAAACGATCCCGAATTAAGCGATATAGATTTACTGATATTTGATGAATTTCATGAGCGTTCAATTGCAGCCGATACCTCACTTGCCTTTGCGCTTGAAACTCAAAGTGCGCTGCGTGACGATTTAACCATTATGCTTATGTCGGCAACGCTAGATACTGAGCGTTACACTGCGTTTTTTGATTGCCCGGTTATACAATCAAGCGGTCGCAGCTATCCAATAGACGAAATATACATACCCATAAAAGATGAAAGTCGCTGGCTTGATGCAATTCCTAACATAATAAAACAAGCACTTAATGAGCAAACAGGCAGCGCATTGGTATTTTTACCTGGGCAATTTGAAATACTACGCGTGCAACAAGCACTGAGCGATTTACCCAGTAACTGCCAAGTTGCAACGCTATTTGGCGAGCAAGATAAAGCTAATCAGCAAACTGCTATTGCCCCTGCACCTAACGGCATGCGCAAAGTAGTGCTTACCACCAATGTAGTCGAAACTAGTTTAACTATTGAGGGCATACGCATTGTAATTGACAGCGGCAAGCGCCGTGCAGCCACCTTTAATTTAAAAACAGGGGTTACTGAGCTCACAACACAAAGTATATCGCGCTCGTCTGCTGTGCAGCGCGCTGGGCGTGCAGGGCGAATAGAGCCGGGTATTGTTTATCGAATTGGCTCAAAGCAAACCTTTGAGCGACGTAATAGCCACGACAATCCCGAAATACTCACATCAGACATAAGCCAACTTATGCTTGAGGCAAAGCAATGGGGAGCCAGTATTGATGAGCTAACCTTGCTCGATAAGCCCACTGAGCAGCAATGCGGGCAAGCAAGTAATCTGCTTAACATGCTAGAAGCTATTGATAGCAAAGGTAAGCTCACACCGCTTGGCAGTAAAATGTTAGGTTTTGGTGCTGATATTCGTTTGGCGCATATGCTATTAAAAGCACAAATACTGGATGACCAACTCCCTGGTATTTTTAGGCTCGCTATTTATTTAGTGGCATTACTTGAGAGCCGAGTAAATAGTGCAAACGAGTTGAGTTTAGCGCTGCATAGCCAGCAGCAACGTCCGCATCCGGTATTTAAACAACAGTTAAAATATTGGCAAAGCCGCTTAAAAGTAAAAGACGAAAACAGCGAATTAAATACGCATTATATTAGTTTGCTAGTGGCATTGGCATACCCCGATCGCATCGCTAAAAAACGCGGTAATGGTTATTTACTTGCCAATGGTGCTGGTGCTGAGTTAAATGTCGATTACTGGCACAACGACGATTACTTAGCCATAGCAACCATGGGCGGGCACAAAGGTGGGCGTATATTTGCAGCCACCGCACTTAACCCATTTGAGTTACAAGAATTTTTACCGCATTTATTTAGTGAACTTACTCGTTGTGAGTTTGATGAAAAATCAGCGCGCTTTATTCATCAAGATGAAGTAAAGCTCGGGGCTATAACGCTCAGCAGCCAGCCTAGTAAACAAAAACTAGATAAGAGTGAGCGTGCTAAAGCGTGGCTTAGCTTATTTGCTAAACACGGTTTTGCTTTATTTAACGAGCAACCTGATGCGCAACAATTGCTGATACGTATGAGCCTAGCAAGTAATTTAATGCCCGATAAATTCCCGCAAATAAACGAGCAACAACTTATTCAAAATGCAGCGCAGTGGCTAGGCGTGTTTTTAGAAGATATTAAAACGCTCACGCAGCTTAAAAAGTTTAACTACTTTGAAGCATTACAAAACTGCTTTGATTGGCAACAACAAACCACGTTAAAAGCTTTGTTACCTCTGCGCTTAACGGTGCCCAGTGGCTCAAATATAAAAATAGAATACCAACTTGATGGCCCCGCAAAGCTAAGCGTGCGTATGCAAGAAGTTTACGGCTTGACCAGTACGCCTATGCTTGCCAACGGTAGATTGCCATTGCTTATGGAGCTGCTATCGCCAGGTAAACGTTCATTGCAACTTACTCAAGATTTAGCCCACTTTTGGGCTAGCAGTTACCGCGATGTGCAAAAGGAAATGAAAGGCCGCTACCCTAAACATTTTTGGCCAGACGACCCAGCCAACAGCGTTGCAACAAATAGAGTAAAGAGCAAAATGTAATTTGCCGTATTTTATAACTTTATTTACTTTAAATAGTGTGTTTTTATATTAGAAACAATAAGGAATGTTAAAAATGAAAATAATATTTGCTGCTTTACTTCTACTCTCATCGGGTGTCAGTGCTAACAATTACCAAGAAGAAGTTGATAAATTTTTTGAATTGTACTCTGATGAAAAAATAAGCGATGCTGTTGATTCCATTTACGCAAGTAATAAATATGTATCGTCGATACCTGACCAGGTAAAACAGATAAAAGCACAGCTATCCTCACTTGATGATCTTGTTGGTGAAATTAATTTCATTAATAAGGTTTCTGATTATAAAGTTGGGGAGCTTTTTGTTCATGTAACCTACCTAGTAACCTACGATAGGCAGCCTATTCGTTTTGAATTTCAATTTTTTAAAGTGAAAGAAGGTTGGAGAATTTATTCAATGTCTTTTGATGACAATATCGATGAAGATATAAAAGAACTAGCAAGAAAAGCTGCGCTAAAAAATTAATGTATTAATAAATTTAGTCGTTTTAGTAAAAATACTTTTTTAAAAAGAGTCGTTATGAAGTGCAAGCTAAGCTTTCTATAAATTATATTTCTTAGCTTTTCAGCCCGTGCCGATGAGCCGTTAGACCTAAAGCTGTTTGCACTGAATTATTACAACGCCATGACCGCCACATAAGCACCTAACGCAGGTGCTAAAGAGCTTGAGGCTTACCTTGCATTGTTAACCGATGATATTGGCAATCAACATATTCCGTATCAACCGGATGACTCACGTACTCCAGATGGTAAAAAGCAGATGCGCAAAGGTATAAGTTTTTACTTAGGTGCGCACACATTGTTTGAAAGCACACTGCTTCATACATTTGTGTTTAACGATACAGGCTTTGCTATTCGTTATAAAAACTATGTAAAAGGTATTCATCCGCAAAATGGCGATGATCCGCAAGTATCACGAATAAACGAATAACTAATAAAACAAATAAGGATATATTTATGAAACGTTTACTTATCGCACTATCAATATTAATGCTCAGTGCATGTGCTAGTACAAAAAGTGATTTTAGGTTTGATGGATCTACGCCTGAATCAACTCAGGCAGGAGTTAATAAAGTTTTAAAGGCATTAAAAACTCAAGATTCAATGCGCTTTTTAGGCGCTTTAATCGCAATTCAGTTTTCTGACGTGCAAAGCGCAGAAGATATAATAGGCGACCCTACCATGATGAATGAAGTGAATTACTTTATTATTGGTAAAAAAATTGATGGCTTAAATTATTATGAAGTACTGGATCTTGCGAGTTCGTCTCCATCAAAAGTTGAATTTTCTGTAGAAGAGTAATTTTATTTTGTTAGTTACAATATAATTTTACGACAATGATGCAGTGCATTATTGGCGTTTTTATATGAAATTATTTATATTTAACTATTTATACTTTACTATTCGGGATGATAGTTCATTTTTTTAAAAGCGTCGTATACAGCTAAATGTAGTGTTTCAGTGTGATCTAGGTTTTCAAAATAGCCAAATTGCACTTGGCTTTTACTACTCAGAATAGGCGCTACTTTTTTATGTAATTGCTTTGCTAAACCTTCCATTAATTCGCCTTCTTTACCTACTCCAATATAAACCGATTGAGGAAAGGCAGTTGGCTCAAAAGGGCCATTCAGTAATTCATTATCGGCCCACCATAAGCTGGGGCTAATTATTACGTAATGATTAAACATTGCAGGGTGATTAAACAAAATTTCGGTGGCTAGTAAACCACCTAACGATTGACCAATTAAAGTACTTGTTGAGTTGGTACGGTATGTTTTATTGATCAGTGGCCGTAGTTCGTCGTTTATAAAACTAATAAACTTTTTTGAGCCACCGTGCGTTGGCAAGTCTTTTAAATCGAGGGCATTATTACTCGGTGATGTAAAATCGTGTTTACGATCGATATTTGCTATACCCACAACAATGGCTTCGGGTATATGGTTTATCCACGGAAAAGAAGCAAATTGTACAAGTCCTGCAATATGAATAAAGTCTTCATCTTTTGAGCCATCGAGTAAGTAAATAACAGGGTAATGCTTATCGCTTGATTGCTCATAACTATTAGGCATGTAAACGTTTATAGTGCGTTGCTGCTCAAGCGTGGTTGATTTAAAGGTAAAGGTTTCACCAATACTAAAAGGTTTTGTTTTAATCGGTTCTGCATGGCTTAATAAGCTAAAAGCTAAACATATTATTGTAAATAAACTTAACACTTTATTTTTCATTAGATTGCCTTTAGTTATTGTTATCACTTAATTTAAACTTCTTTACCGCCATGCTTTTCTGCTAGGTCGTCGAGCTCTGCTGAGGTGTAATCAAAACCACTTTCGTCGTATTCGTATGTCACTTTTACACTATCGCCGCCATTAAAAAGTCGTGTTTTTACATCGTTAACCGGCCAGTCTTTGAGCTCGTGTAAAAATCGGTTAGCAACTTGTGAAGATTCAAAACAATAGCGAATTTCTGTTTTCATAAATAATAAAGCTCTGGCTGTTTACCCCAGCTGCTAGCGCATTATTAATGGGGCGTTCATGATTCGGTTACAAAAAATAAAGAGTTAAATTGTAAATTTTGTGTTTCAATAAATGCATTAAACTCGGTACACACTAACGTACTTTAATTAACAAATGATGACGACTTTACATGCATTATAAATTTGCTCTTATCGCAAGCTCGGTTTTTATACTAAGCGCTTGCGGTGGTTCAGGCTCCGATGATACGCCAACCGTTAACGGAAATAAAATCCCCATTTTGTCAGTCGCTGATATTCCTAGTGAATTAAGTAAAGGCCAAACAATTGAGCTAACAGCAACAGCCAGTGATAAAGACGGCACTATTACATCTGTTGTGTGGCAACAAACGCAAGGGCCTGAACTAATTAGTGGGACTTTAGAGGCAACAACTACTTCAGTAACACTGCTAAATGCGCAAAGTTATAAGCCTGTTGATTATGCTTTTTCGGTAACAGCAACCGATAACGAAGGGGCAAGCAGTGTAAAAACGCTAAGCTTTACTGCACGTAATAATATGGATGACATTAGCGCCGCACGGTTACTACACCAAGCAACAATGGGACCTAAGCTTAGTGAAATACAAAACGCACAAGGTTTAAGCGAGCAGCAATGGCTTGATAAACAAATAGCGCTACCTATTAATTATCACCGTGATTATTTAGTAAAGTTAAATGACGATGATGACTTTAAATACATAAGCCGCATAGACGCATGGTGGAAGGCAGTAATGCAAAGTGACGATCAACTTCGTCAACGTGTTGCATTTGCGTTAAGTGAAATATTAGTAGTGTCGGATGAAAACAGTGCCTTAAGAGGCCAACCTGAGGGCATGATCACTTATTACGATTTGCTACTAAAGCATGCCTTTGGTAATTATCGTGACTTACTCGAAGATGTCACGCTTTCGCCTATTATGGGAACTTACTTAAGCCATTTGGGTAACGAAAAAGCAGACGATGCACTTAATATTCGCCCAGATGAAAATTACGCACGTGAAGTAATGCAGTTATTTACTATTGGCCTTGAAGAGCTAAATCTAGATGGCAGCGCCAAGCTTGATGCACAAGGTAATACTATTGCTACTTACGGACAGGTCGAAATAGAGGGTTTTGCACGCGTATTTACTGGTTGGACGTTTGCCGATAGTGAAACATTTAAGCGTAAAAGTCGTGACTATATTAAACCAATGGAAGCATTTGACGAGTACCATTCTAGTAAACAAAAAACCTTACTAAATGGCGAGGTTATACCACAAGGTTATACAGCAGAAGAGTCATTGCAAATAGCGCTCGATAATTTATTTAACCATCAAAATGTTGCGCCATTTATTACTAAGCAACTTATTCAGCGATTAATTACGTCAAATCCAACCCCCCAATACGTTGAACGAGTAGCTAATGTGTTTGTTGATAATGGCGCCGGTGTACGCGGCGATTTAGCGGCTGTAGTAAAGGCTATATATTTAGATGATGAAGCACGGCATTTTGGCTCAGTGCTTAACTATCAAGGTAAAATTAAAGAGCCTATTTTAAAAACCGTACAGTTTTGGCGAAATCTCGATGCTAAATCTTTGGCTGGTTACTATAAAACATGGAATTTAATAAATAGCTACGGGCAAGGACCCATGCAGTCGGCTTCGGTATTTAACTTTTTTAGGCCTGATTATCAAACCGCAGCTTTGCGAAATGAAGGTATTGTTGCGCCAGAGTTACAAATAGCAAACGATGCGACACTGATTGGCACCATGAACGCGCTTTACGCAAGTTTAGTGTGGAGTACCGCTGAAGCACACAGTGATTTAAATTCAAATGGTATTTATGTTTATATTCAAGACGACATGAATGTTTTAGAGAAAAACGGTGTTAGCGCGCTATTAACTCAGTACAACACGTTATATTTTGCAGGCGCAATGAGCAGTGGCACACGCCAAGCATTACTTGATTTAGATGCCTACTTTAATGAAGATCAATACCGTGAACGGGTTTCGTATTTATTATATATGATTGCTATTTCACCTGAATTTAACGTGCAGTATTAGGAGCGCATAATGAGCACTAATAGAAGAGAGTTTTTGTCGTTATGTGTAAAAGGCAGCGTATCGGCTGCCGCGTTAACGAGCCTGCAATTACAAGCATTAACTGGAGCGACTAATGCCGTTGAGCTAGGTGATTATAAAGCATTAGTGTGTGTGTATTTATACGGGGGGAATGATTCGTTAAATATGCTCGTTCCGCTTGAAGGCGAGCAACGGAGTTTGTACAAGCAAAGCAGGCAAAACCTAGCGGTAGAGAGCCCACTTGAGCTAAGCATTAAAAGCCAGTTTGCAGGTGGCGTAGGTATTCATCCTTCACTTGAACCGATACAAAATGTGTTTGAATCTCAAAATTTAGCATTTATAGGCGGGGTAGGTACTTTACTCGCTCCCACAACATTGAATGACTATAAAAATAAAACAATAGGTTTGCCTAAGCATTTGTTTTCGCATAACGATCAGCAAGCTGCGTGGATGTATGGTCGAGAAAAACAATCACTTAATAGCGGGTGGGGCGCACGACTTTTAGAGCGTTTAGAGTTACAAGATGAGTTTGCAGCTAATGTATCACTCGACGGTACTAATTTATGGCAAACGGGAAGTGCTAGCAATGCATTTGCGCTTAACAAAAGCGGCATTAGTAGTATTAACGCGTTTGGAGGGTATCAACCTCGTAGCGAGCACGTAACCGCTATTATGAACCGCTTACTAGGCAATACGAGCCATCCGTTAAGTACAGCTTATGCCAATGGCTTAACAAGTGCGATAAATAACACTCAAGCAATGAACAGCGCGTTAGAAAGCGCGCCTGCACTTATTACCCCATTTAGCGATAATAGCCTTAGTGAGCAATTTGCCGCAGTCGCTAAAACAATTAGCGTACAGGCAAAGTTGAGTACTCAACGCCAAGTGTTTTTTGTTTCTATGGGGGGGTATGATACCCACGACAACCAATTAACAACGCACCCTGCTTTATTAAATACGTTAGCTCAAGGGTTAAGTGAATTTGATAGTGCGATGAAAGAGCTTGATATGGCTGATAAAGTGACTACGTTTACTATGTCTGATTTTGGTCGCACGTTGACCTCAAATGGCGATGGCACTGACCATGGTTGGGCAGGGAACCAAATAGTAATGGGCGGCGCAGTAAAAGGCGGCAATATATATGGCGAGCTATTAACTCAACATTTGGATGGCGCACAAGATACCGGTGGCGGGCGTTTAATTCCAAGTGTTGCTAATGAGCAGTACTTTGCCACATTGGCTCAGTGGTTTGGTGTGCCAAGCTCTGAGCTTGTTGATATTTTTCCAAACTTGAGTAACTTTGATCACACAACATTGGACTTTTTTGTGTAATTAGTCGCTAATAGTAATCTAAAAGCGCTTGTTAGTAGTATAAGCTACTGTTTAATAGTGCTTAATTGTTTTAATAATAAAAAATCACACAATATAGGAATCATAAAATGAAAGTTTTAGTGAGCTTAGTTAGTCTAATCGCCTTTTTACTCGTCATACTGCCGGGGCCTTTGTATAAATTTGGTATTGTAGAGCTAGGAACTGCGTTTGCTGGTTTTAAATTTGGTGTTTACGCTGGTGGCGCTGCATTGGTGCTACTTATAGTACAAGCGTTATTTATGCGTAAAACGTTAACGCTAAGCAGTGGTGTTATTGCGCTTGTGTTTTCGGTTGTGGCTATTGCTATGCCACTTAACATGATGAACAAAGCTAAAAGCGTACCGGCAATTCATGATATTTCAACAGATTTAGTTAACCCACCAAAATTTGTAGCAATTGCGCCACTGCGTGTTGAAGCACCAAATCCAGTAGAGTACGCAGGTGAAGAAACGGCAGTACAGCAACGCAAAGCATACCCTGAACTGGCAACGTTAAGCTTTGCACAATCTAAAGCCGATTTGATGGCAGCAAGCGAACAAGCAGTTAAAAATCTTGGTTTTGCAGTGGTAAGTGCAAACACGGCTACAGGTATTGTAGAAGCTACTGATACAACCACATGGTTTGGTTTTAAAGACGATGTGGTAATTCGTATTAAAGATGAAGGCAGCCAGCGTTTTGTTGATATTCGTAGTAAATCGCGAGTAGGGCGTAGTGATTTAGGAAAAAATGCAGAGCGCATTCATTCAATTATTAATGAACTAAACAGCTTACTTGCAAAATAATTAAATTTAGCGCCCTAGTACTAACGATTGAGCCCAAACACTGTTTGGGCTTTTTTGTGCCTATTTTATATTGTCAGGTTCTATTCACGGGCTATGGACTATGCTGTTGATGATTTAAATTTTTAACCACTATGGAGTTATTATGAAAACAGTAGGATATGCAGCAAAAAGCCAAGGTTCTGAATTGACAGAGTTTTCTTTTGAGCGCCGCGATTTGCGAAATAACGATGTAGAAATTGAAATTTTATACTGTGGTGTGTGCCATTCAGATTTACACGCCGTACGAAATGATTGGGGTGGCAGTGACTACCCGCTAGTACCTGGGCACGAAATTGTTGGTAAAGTTATGTCGGTAGGTAGCGACGTTAAAAAATATAAGCAAGGCGACACAGTTGCTGTGGGTTGTATGGTTGATTCGTGCCAAAGTTGCGATCAATGTGATAACGACGAAGAGCAATTTTGCCGCGAAGGCATGGTTGGTACGTACGCAGGCAAAGACCGCGTTAGTGGTGAAATGACCCAAGGTGGATATTCTAAGCATGTTGTTGTACGCGAAGAATTTGTACTTTCTGTACCAGAAAATTTAGACCTTTCACGCGTTGCACCGCTACTTTGTGCCGGTATTACTACGTATTCGCCACTTTATAAGTGGGGAGTACAAAAAGGTAGCCGTGTTGGTGTTGTTGGTCTAGGTGGGCTTGGTCACATGGCCGTTAAAAATGCAGTTGCAATGGGCGCAAGCGTTACGGTAATTGGCCGTAGTGAGTCTAAAAAAGATGATGCGGTTAAATTAGGCGCTCAGCACTATTTAGTGTCATCTAATGATGACGAAATGAAAGACTCGCAATCTGCCTTTGACGTCATTATAGATACAGTCCCTGTAAAACATGATTTATCTATTTACACACCGCTACTTGATGTAGATGGTACATTAGTTATTGTAGGCCAAGTTGGTCCTGTAGATGAGCTAAGCACGGTGCCATTATTAATGGGTCGCCGTCGTATTGCAGGCTCACTTATTGGTGGTATTGCACAGACGCAACAAATGCTCGACTTTTGTGGTGAAAATAACGTGCTACCTGAGTGCGAAATGATCAACATTGACGAAATTAACACGGCATACGAGCGTATGGAAAAATCTGACGTACGATACCGCTTTGTTATTGATATGGCATCGTTAAACGCTTAATTTACTAGGTAAATTAAAAATAAAAGAGCCGCTAATTAGCGGCTCTTTTTGTATTTTAAATTAACTCGAACTCAGTTAATTAGTAGCTTGCGCTGTTGGTTGCTGTTTGTTTAGTTGTAAGTAACTTAATAGCCACATACCCAAACCACCTAAAAACAATGCAGCTGCTACGTAACCTGTTTGATTAGGTGCAGCACCTTGCGCTATTGCTATTCCGCCAACCCAAGGACCTATAGCATTGGCAGTATTAAATGCGCACTGTACTAAGGCACCAATCATAGCGTGGCCTTCGGGCGCAACGTCCATTAAAAGCGTTTGAATCAGCGTAGCCAAGCCCACACTGCAACCAATAAAGAAGATCACCGCGTAAAGAGCCCAAATATTATGGCTTGCCGTTACATATGCAAAGGCAAATACAATAGTACATACAAGCGCAAGGCCAGTCGTTTTAATTGCTGATTTATCGGCAGCTTTACCCAGTACATAGTTACCGAGTGTACAACCGATACCAAACATTACCATTGCGATAGAAATAGTATACGGAGCTGTTTTTGTTACCACTAATATGGTGTCGGCAATGTAAGTATAAATACAAAACACTCCGCCAAAGCCAATAATTACAATACCCAAAATGGACCAAACCAGTTTATTTTTAAGTACGCCAAACTCGTTTAGTAAGTTAGAAGGCTTAGCGTTATCGATACTAGGCACTACTTTATAAACAAAAACAAAAGCAATAAAGGCCAGTACTGCAGCGCCAGCTAAACAATAACGCCAACTTAAATTTTGACCTACAAGTGTAACTATAGGCACGCCAACAATAGTAGCCACAGTTAAACCCATAAACACCTTAGACATAAAGCTTGCACGCTTACCTTTTGGGGCAATATCTGATGCTAATAAAATAGCAGCACCAAAATATGCACCATGAGGTAAGCCACTTAAAAATCTAAATATTACAAGCTGCTCAAGCGATGTTGCCATCGCGCTTAACCCGTTTGAGATAAACATTAAGCTTATAAAAATGAGCAATGCTTTGCGCTTTCTCATATTAGCAGTAGTGAGCATTAAAATAGGGGCGCCAACTACAACACCAATGGCGTAAGCACTAATTGCGTAACCACTTTGTGAGGGCGTTGATCCAAATGTTTCGCTAATTAGTGGCAGCATAGGCATCATCGAAAACTCAGATAATCCTAAAATAAATGTGCCAAGTGCTAATACGAGTAAAATAGCGGTTCTGTTAAGTTGACTAGATGCCGACGTTACATCTGATGTCATAGATGATCCCTTAAGATTTAATTTTAAAAGTGAAACAGCACAATAAATTCTGAATAGAAAATATTATATGTATGCTTAAATTTTGGTGTGAGAGGGTAGTCTGTGAGAGTGCTATTTTAAGTTAAAAAAAGTACAGAGTCATGCATAAATTAGTGTTTTTGTTAGGTTTTTTTAAATGTTAATTAGAAGTAAATACTACTTGAAATTTATAAAATAAAAAAACTATTTATAAAGCATGCATCTATAAGGTGTTAAATATTCGCCGAAAGGTTATTTAGAGCTTATATTTACAGTACAGTTACATGTTGATATCACATTAATTTGCTAATGTTTTTACTAATTTACTCCTTAAGGTTTTTATATGTTTGGTATTTCTAAAAGAAACGCAAAAATTGAAGAAATGGAGCTTCAATTAATTCAAAAACAGTCTATCTTGTCGGCAATTAACAAGCATGTGGCTTATATAGAGTTTACACCTGAAGGAATAATATTAGACGCAAATCAGTTATTTCTAGCTACTGTAGGCTACAGCAAAGAGCAAATAATTGGCAAACATCATCGCATGTTTTGCGAACCTGAATATGCAAAGTCAGACGAATATAGCCAATTTTGGCAAGCATTAAAAACCGGAGATTCTAAATCAGGATCGTTTTTAAGATACAAAGCTAATGGCGATAAGCTTTGGCTTGAGGCAACTTACTTTCCTGTAGAAGAGCATGGCGTAGTCACTAAAGTGATTAAAATAGCCTCTGATATTACGACTAGTTATATACAACGAAAGGCACAAGAAGCCATAGCTAGTGCACTCGATAAAGCATTGGCTACAATAGAGTTTACCCCACAAGGTAATATTTTAAGTGCAAATCAAAACTTTTTAGCAACAGTAGGCTACAGATTAAAAGATATTGTAGGTAAACATCATAAAATGTTTTGTACTGAAGTGTTTTATGAGAAAAACCCACACTTTTGGAATGAATTAGCGCAGGGGCAGTTTAAGTCAGGAAAATTTAAACGTATTGCCGCCGACGGTTCAGAAATTTGGCTAGAAGCTACTTATAACCCAATATTAGATAACAAAGGTAATGTAATTAAAATAATTAAGTTTGCATCAAATATTACTGATCGTATACACAATAATAATGCAGTGACTGAAGCCGCTGCAATCGCGTATGAATCGGCGGTAGCTACAGCGCAAACCGCTAAAAAAGGTTCTGAGATACTACAAAGTTCTGTTGCAAACTCAGATGCCATTGTAAGCCAAGTTCTTAAGTCAGTTGATTTAATTAAAAATCTTAATGAACAATCAGCTGTAATAGGCTCCATTGTTTCTACAATCAGCAGCATTGCTGATCAAACTAATTTACTTGCACTCAATGCTGCTATTGAAGCTGCACGTGCTGGTGAATACGGTCGAGGTTTTGCTGTAGTAGCTGACGAAGTAAGGCAACTTGCAGCCAGTACGAGTAGTTCAACTAATGAAATAGCGACCGTTGTTAAAAATAACCAAGAGCTCACTAATGATATATCAAGGCAAATTACGTCGGTTTCAGACTCTTCAGAGCAAGGCCGAGAGCTTATTGCGAATGTATCTGAGGTTATTAAAGAGATTGAGCGAGGGGCTGATATTGTTTCTCAAACAGTCGCTGAGTTAAATACTTAATTTATTATATGACCTTTTAGATTAAACACGCCTAACAACATTCAAAATTGATAAAGTGCGACAATATGTCGCGCTTTTGCTTTTGCAGTTCACACTATAATTACGCCAATTATTACAGTGGCATAAATTAACAATGGTTTATAAAAGCAAAACTCAAAAAACTTACTTACTTTCCCCTGTCGCACTTTTTATTAGCTGTGTGCTATCTACTTTTGCATTTGCCGACGATACGTCTTTAGAAGTAATTGAAGTACACGGACATGCTCAAAATAAGCACTTAGCTCTTGGTTCGTCAGAATCGTTATTAAGTGATTTAGGTGTCGACTTTTCAGCTGCGGGCGGCGTATCTAACCTCCCTATTTTAAATGGTTTAATGGGCGACAGAGTTAAAGTGTTAATTGATGGCGCAGATGTAACCGCTGCATGCGCTAATCATATGAACCCGCCACTTTCGTATATCTCGGCTAATCAAATTACGTCTTATAATGTGGTTGCAGGCGTGTCGCCAGTGAGTGCGGGCGGCGATAATATTGCTGGCGTAATAAGCGTTAATTCTATTTCACCACAGTATAGCGATAGCAATGAATTAGGTTGGCACTCAGGTTATGTGTCAGCAAAGTACAGTAGCGTTGATAACGGACGTAAACTTGGCGTTGGTGCACGTTTAGCAAGTGACACGCTTAGCCTTAATTATCAGGGTTCGTTTAGTGACGCAGATAGTTATGAAGACGGTAACGGCGATGTAGTATTAGATACATTGTACCGAGCACAAAATCATAGTTTAACCGCAGCTATGCGCGATGATAAACAGCAATTAGTTATAAAGCTAACGCATCAAAAAATCCCATATCAGGGATTTGCAAATCAGTATATGGATATGACCGATAACACCAGCTACGGTGCAATAGCTCAATACAAACGCTCCTTTGAAAACAGCGAGCTTGAAGGGCAAGTCAACTGGCATAGCGTAAAGCACGAAATGGGTTTTTTCAGTGAAGAAAAAACAGGCATGATGCCAATGAAAACTGATGCACAAGATATAAGTACGCAGTTAAAATGGCGTATTGCGCTAGATAAAAACAGCAGTATTTTACTCGGCCAAGAATATTACAATTACAGCGTTGATGATTGGTGGCCAGGTATTGAAGGCTCAACCATGATGGGCCCCAACGATTACGTAAATATAAACAACGGTAAACGAGAGCGGATAGCGGCATTTGCAGAATTTGAGAGCCAAGTAAATACAAAGTTATGGTTAAACGCAGGCGTACGCATTGAAAGTATTAATACCCACGTTGGAGAGGTTCAATCATACAACGATGGTATGAGTATGATGAGCATGGGCGGTATGGTTATGGATACTTCTATAAATAATGCTGTTGCAGCTAAGACATTTAATGCTGGAGACAGAGATAAAACCGACACCATAGTTGATGCTAACTTATTAATTAACTACCAAATAACAAATTATGATGAGCTGCAATTTGGTCTTGCCCGTAAAAACCGCGCGCCCAATTTATACGAGCGATACAGTTGGGGTGTAAGCACCATGGCAACCACCATGATTGGTTGGTATGGCGATGGTAGTGGCTATATTGGTAACCCTGATTTAGACGTTGAAACTGCGCATACAATAAGTGCTACTTATATTAAATCGGCTAAAGATGATGGTTGGCGATTAAGTACCAATGTGTGGTATACCGATGTGAGCGACTATATTGATGCTGATATTGTAAGAAGCTTCAATAGTTATAACTTGGACAATACAACGCGTAACATTTTTCAGTTCACTAATGTAGATGCCATTTTGTATGGTGCAAAAATAGATTTAACAGCCAACATTTATGAATCTAAGGACTTAGGTAACTGGCAGTTACACGCTAATGTTACTAATACGAGAGGCAAGCGCGACGATACTAACCAGCCGCTTTATCAAATTAAACCACTGCAAACCCAGCTAGGTATTAGCCAGCAAATAGGTCGATTTGAAAATGCATTATCTTGGCAGTGGGTAGATACTAAAAGCCGTGTAGATAATAATCGTTTTGAAAACCAAACAGACAGCTACAGCTTGGTTAATTTAAGCTCTAAAGCCACATGGGATGCATTAACGCTAAGCGCAGAAGTGAGTAATGTGTTTGATGGGTATTACCAGCTCCCACTAGGTGGTGTAAGTATTGCGGCACTTAAACAAGATAGTAGCAACGGGTTTGAACAACTTGCAGGGCAGGGGCGTTCATTTAATTTAAGTGTTAGTTACGCGTTTTAATTAACGTCATATTCAAATTTAAAATAAAGCAAAAGCCATAACCACGTTATGGCTTTTTTTGCGCTTTAATAACTAATAACTAATAACT